>PNIA01000011.1 GCA_002877855.1 Caldisphaera sp. | reverse complement strand
AAGTATTTTTAAAACCTACTTTACCTTCCTTAAAGAACTGTTACCTTCTTTCATTCTCGTTAAATAGCTTCTGAAGGAAGCATATAATCCCCATGTTTTACTTAAAACAAACCTTAAAAGCATTACTCCGCCCCCTAAAAGAGTGAGGCTTGTCATTTGTTTTGTCAAGACTATAAGAAATCGCCTCTTAGTACAGAATTGATTTTACTATGTTATTAATTTTTAACGTATCTTTACAATTAAATATAAATTTATAACTTCAGGGGCAGAATATATATTCAGGGGCAGAAGTTGTTATTTGATGAAAGACCGAAAACAGAAAGAAAGGATTTATTTGATAGGGAAAAAGAGCTAAATGAACTAATTTCAAATTCGCATAGACCATTAGTTCTTCTTACAGGGGTTAGAAGAATTGGAAAAACATCTCTTCTCTTTGTTTTCTTAAATGAAATAAAAGTTCCATTTATATTAATTGATGCTAGGAAACTAAAACAAAACTATGGATTAAAAGATTTATATATTCTTCTATCGGAGTCGCTTTCATCTTCTTTCGATAAATTAGCAGATGTATTGAGAAAAATTAGAGAAATAAAAATATTTGACATGTCAGTAGAACTTTCATGGAAAAAGAAAAAATATATTTCTTTATCAGACCTTTTTGATCACTTAAATGAGAAAAGGGTCATAATAGCTATAGATGAAGCGCAAAGACTAAGAGGACCATTATCTAAAGAAATTAAGGATGCAATAGCACATGCATATGATTATAATAGAAATTTAACATTTATTTTAACTGGCTCGGAGGTTGGTTTACTTTACGATTTCATTGGGGCAGAGGACGAGAACTCTCCGCTTTATGGTAGATATTATCATGAAATAAAAATGAATAGATTTTCTAAAGATGAAAGCAAAAATTTTTTAAAAATCGGCTTTAATGAATATAACATGAAGATTGATGATAATATTATAGATGAATTAGTTGATTTTTTTGATGGAATTCCAGGTTGGTTAACTTTAGCAGGGAACTATTTAGTTTCAGGTAAAAGTTTTGAAGAAGTTAAAGAAATAAGCATTAAAATAGCTTTAAATGAAATTATTAATTTGATTGAAAATAAAAAGAAGATTTCAGAAACAGTTGCTATGAGATATAGACATGTGTTAAAATGCATATCTGAAGGAGAAAATGAATGGAGCAGGCTTTATAATTGTTTAGCGAAAAGAGAAGGATCAGCAGTTTCATCGAGCGTTTTAGATAATATTTTACACCAACTTGAAGGAATGAGCATAATTTCTAATTATAAATTCTTGGATTCAATTTATAAAAAGGCTACAGCAAGATTATAAACTTAAAATATCAAAGCACACATTTTTATGTAATTAATTTAAAATAAAATGTGTTTGTATTATATCATTTTTGTTTAAAAAATGAGAAGTCCGTCTTTTGTTATTATATATCTAGCATAATTGCTAAATTTTTCATATTATTATTTAGATATTTTATGCACTTTTGATGCGTTATCTATTTTTAGTTTAATTTAAACTTGCTTAAAACGTATAGAGAGTTATTTAATTTGTAGAACTCAAAATTTTTTCCACATTTGTTACATTAATCAGGCTACTTGCTTTACTCTTTAATTTCTTGTCTTCTGTTACAAGTATTAGATTATTTTTTTGAGCAAGTACAATATAAGATGCATCGTAGGTTGTAATACCTAATTCAGAAGCTGTTTTTATAATGTCTTTTTCTATATTAATCGGGTTTAGCATTTTCATATGATTAACTATTTGCATTATTATATCTATCATTTCTAGAGTTCTATTTAAAGGTATTATTTTGAGCAAACAACATTCCTTCCAAAAAGCATTTAGAATTTCATGGATTGTCAGTTGTTGGATATAATTTGCAGCTAGTATGTCGATTCTTTTCATCTTCAAAGCCTTTATAATCGAAGAAGCATCATAAACATACTTGGTCATCTGGATTCCCTATCTTCTCTAATTGATTTAACTATATCTTCAATATCTATTTTGTCTAAGAAGTCTTCAAGAGCATTGACTCTCTGGGATACGACTTCTAGTTCTCTTCTTTCTACCTCTTCTTCGATCTTTTCTCTCAGGAATTCAGAAATATTGATGCCGAGTTTTCTTGCTTTCTCAGCTACTTCTTTTCTTACCTTTGTGGAGACTGTTACATAATTACCCATTTTGTCTACCCAATTGTAGTATAATTGAAGTAAACCTAAAATAATTTATTGTTATTGTATTATTTTCAAAATGTAAATAGTAGGTTTATTTAATAATAAGTTATCTAGATTATTCAAACTATTTAATATATTATAAATAATACAAAACTAGAAAGTAGATCATATCTTTAAAAACTTCTTGGTTCAATATTTCCAGCTTAAGTTAGTTTTTATATGTTTTATTTCGATTAGGTATTAAAATTCCATTCTAATCTTTGAATTTTTTCATAGTATTATATATATATGAATTAGTTATGATAAAATAACTATATAATTATTTGACTAATTGAAGACCTTTGCATGCACTAAATAATTCTATTTGTGCTATTATAATTGATATTCTAATACATGTTAAACATAATAGATTAATAATATTTAATAAATTAGATCGAAATGATATAATTATAGAACTCTTTTATTCTCTTTTCAATTTCTATAGCTAATAACTTGAAGCGCCGCGGGCGGGATTTGAACCCGCGCGGGGAGTAACCCCATCGGCTTAGCAGGCCGACGCCCTACCGGGCTGGGCGACCGCGGCTCCTCGTTTTTCTTTATCTTTTTGCCCTTTTAACCTTTGCATGATTCAATTTTTATTAATTTTTAGAAAAATTAATAAAAGGAATAATTTATCTGTTTTTAAATTGTGGCAATTATTTATAGTATTGGGTGTGCTTGTGTGTATGAAATAAGAACAGTTACGGTTCATTATGGAAAAACGAATTTTCCAGATATTTACTATTTTAAAAAGGAGATTGAGGGGTTTTTATCTAAAATTGAAGAAGCAATAGATGATTATAAAAATAGCTATAATATTAAACCTACATATCTAAGAATTTCATTCCCAAATCCGATTTTTTATGATGAGATAGAAGAGGAAACTAAGCAATTAGAGGAGTTTACAGATAGGTTTGCAATCAATTTAGGTCAGATATCATCAGATTATGACAAACTGGAAGACATAATTAAGGAAATTGCTAGCGATGGTATGTATGCTTCAATACTCTTGGAAAGAAGTGATTGGGAAACAGCAATAAAGATTTCAAAGGCTTTGCATAGTTTGGTTTTATCATATCCTGTATATGGAACTAATATAGGAATAAATACTTTAAATAAAAAATATTTCGTTACACCATATTATCCCTTGGCCTCAGCAATTCCAGGTAAAATAAGTGTTTCGACAGCCTTAACCTATCCAAATTATTTGAGAGATTCCTTTATTAAAAATGGGTTTAATGGATTAAAAGATGCTATATATCAAGCTGGTAAGGTCGCAGAAGATTTGGGAAATTATGTTGCAAATCATTTAAATATTGGCTATGAAGGAGTAGATTTAAGCGTGTCACCATGGATGGAAGAATCAAGCCTTGGTTTAGTCGAAATGGTTTCATCAACTAGAATGCCAAAGCCTGGATTTGCCAATGGTTTAAGAAAAGTTAATGAATCAATCATCGAGGTTTCAGAAAAGATTAAGACAACGGGTTTTAATGAAGTCATGTTACCTGTTGCCGAGGATTCTAAGCTTAAAGCAAGGGTATCTGAAGGAGAAGTTAAAGCAAGGGATTTAGTTATGTATAGTGGCGTTTGCTTAGCAGGTCTTGATTTAGCTGTTGTGCCTTCAGACATCAATGGTGTTGCAGGTCTGATTTTAGATACATCTGCATATGCTAGGACAAAAAACAGAGTTTTGGGAGTTAGAATAATACCAGTTGATAGTGTTGATCCAGGAGATAAGATAGACTTAGGCAAGTTCGGGGAAACTCCTGTAATCGGTATCTAGTATTGAAACCCCTGGTGCTGGCTCAGAAATTTTAGCATCTGCCTTAATACCGAATTTTTCATAAGTTTTTAATCCAATTTCTATCAGTTCACCTGCTTTATTTTGATCAATTAAAGATATTATTGATGGACCTGCTCCACTAATTGTAACACCATAAGCACCATTTTCTATTAAATTCTTTTTTAAATCATTAAAGCAAGGTATAGCCTTTGCTCTAGAGTTTGTTACTATAATATCATTCATTGCTTTTCCTGCAGTTTTTAGATCATTATTTAATAAGGATGATATTAATAATGCCATATTGGATAGATCTTTTACGTGATCTTCAAAGCTAACGTTTAAAGGTAGTAGAGATCTCATTTTTTTGGTCTTGTTTTCGATAAATGGTACTTCGGGCTTAAATATTAAAAATTTAGCATTAACATTAAATTTATATACATGTATTTTATTTTCTATATTGCCAACAACAACAAATCCACCAAGCATTGATGCTGATACATTATCATAGTGAGGCACGCCCGCTGAAGCAGTTTCACCATAACCAGCAAATCTTATCATTTCTCCAATGCTTAATTCTAGATCTAAAAGCTTTGTTAGGCCATAAACAGCAGCTGAGGCACTTGCCCCACTACCTCCTAGTCCTGATGATACAGGTATCCCTTTCCAAATCTTTAAACTAATATCATAGTTATTTATCTTCAATTCATTAATTAAATTTTCAATTGCAATTAATGCGCTATTTTTATCATTAACATATTTGGAATAGGGTCCAACTACCTTTTTTGTTTCAATATTCCCACTTCCCTTCTTAATACTTATCGATACTATATCATAATAAGAGGTATGCGCAACTGATAAAATATCGAAGCCTGGTCCTAAATTTGCTGAGCTGGAATATGCCTTTGCCCACAGTTCTTCCAATCTATGCACCCTATGTTTTTAAAATAAGTATAAATTAAAGCATTAATGAAATTATTAAGAAAACCTAATTATTTTTGCATCAGATAAATAACTAAATACTTCCCTTAAATCTTCCTTATCAACATGCTTTCTTCCATACTCAGCAGTTAAAATAGTTAAAATATCCTTTACTGGTAGGTTAGACAAATATAGAGCCTCTCTTAAATAAACCGTTGTGCTTAGTTCGTCTTTGTTTAGAATTTTGGCAATTTTTATAGCGGAATCAAAATTATTTTTAGCTATTGCTCTTAGCTCGATCATAGGTGGTTTTTCCTTTACTATTTGATCTCCATCAGTTTTCCAATCGCTGGGTAACGGATCGCTCTTTAAATTAAATTTACTTGCAAGTGCAGACTTTGCCAATTTAGCTGATAATATATCTTCATTTGATAAATGATTAAAAACAAGCTCATTTAAAAAATAGTTATAGAAATTCTCGTTGCTTATTTCTGTTGATGACAGTGAAAAAATGGCTAACGAAGCCGATGAAGAAGAAACTTTTATCATATTCCTAGAAACCCTATTAATATCGTCTAGATCAGTATGATATGCATAGTCAGGCCATTGATTAAGCATTACAGATGGTATGTTATATGCTATAGATACATCGTGATCGCTTCCACCATCGTATGGAATTACTTTATATCTGTTGAAGCCCATTTTTCTGGCAATTAAAGAAAATGCGTAAAATAATGATGAGCTAGAATTTGAAATAAAAGAGGCGCTATTATTAACTATCCTTAGAGGTCCATTATTTTCATCAGGATATACTCCAACCATGTCTAAATTTATGGTTTCTGTTATTAAATTAGACAATTTGCTTCCAAAAATAACGGAGCTACCAGTATATTCTGGGAATAAAATAAACCTAATCGTTTTTTCTGGGGATTTTATTTCTCCTTTTGATATAAGCTCCGATAAAGTTAATGCAGATTCAATTACTGAAATAGATCCGCTTCCATTATCGTTTGCTCCTGGACTTGGATGGCACATGTGAGCGATTAATGCTGGACCTTTTGAATTTTTATCTCCAATCCAAGATAAAATAAATGGAAATCCTGGATCCTTTTTAACATCCGCATCTAAATAAATAGATATTTCTTTTCCTTCTATGTTGTTTATCAAATAATTAGGTATAGAAACAGCTGGTATGGTATATTTGCTTGCCTCTTCTCTGCTTAAAAACAACGATTTATAGGGTACAGCATTTGGAGGAGCATTTTTTGAATATAATCCAACTCCTATTGCATTATTTTCTGCTGCCATCCTATATATCATATAAGAATTTCCATCAGCTATTACAATTTTACCGCTTGCTTTTTTGTATTCTTCATAGTTTGTCCAATCCTTTATTAATATTGCTTCACCAGTTATCTTTCCATTGCTTGAAGGACTATGAGCAACAGCTAGAGTTGGGTGCTGCCTACTGTTAAATTCCACATTACCTATTTTAACCCATGTTATTCTATGTATCCAACCTGTTGGAGCGCCAATCCATTCAGGAACAGAAGTGCCGCCAAACTTTATTAGCTCAGCTTCCAAATATTCTGAAGAATTTTCTATAATTTGATCGACCAGAAATTTTGCAGCATCTAAAATTTCAAAGCTTCCTTGTATTCTACTAAATTTAGTAAAGTTGGATAGCAATCTCATTGCTCTATAATCGTTTGTGTAGTTTAATATTTTGCTTGAGGTGCCGCTCATGAACTCTAAATCCTTTTCCAAATTAATCCCCAATTTAAGTATATAAGTTAGAATTATTAATTATTTTATTAAAAATGGTAGTTTAATAAGTTTAAAAAACAAATAATAAATGAGGGACAAACATGGTACTTGATGGAATTAGAAATGCAGTTACAAAGTTTCTAAAAGGGGGGAGTACATATAAGGATTCTGTAGAAGAATTCATAAAAGATTTGCAGAGAGAACTAATAAGATCTGATGTTAACATAAAAGTTGTAAAGGAATTGAGTGAAAATATAAGAAAACAGGCATTAGAAGAAGAACCTCCTTCGGGTATCAGTAGAAAAGAATGGTTTATTAAAGTGGTATATGATCAGTTAAGCAATTTGTTTGGAGGAGATAAAAGCCCTGAAACAAATCCTACAAAATTTCCATGGATTATACTTTTAGTTGGAGTCCAGGGCTCTGGAAAAACTACAACTGCAGGAAAGCTTGCACATTATTATAGCAAGAGAGGATATAAAGTGGGTTTAGTTGCAGCAGACACATATAGACCTGGAGCTTATGAGCAGTTAAAGACATTGTCTATAATGGGTAGCGCAATGTTTTATGGAGACCAGAAAAATGATAAGGCTGAAGATATAGCAAAAAAAGGTATTAATGAATTAAAAGAAAAAGGGGCAGAAATTATAATTGTTGATACAGCAGGTAGGCATGGTTATGGTAATGAAAGAAAATTGCTGGAAGAAATGAAAAATATTTCAGATAAAATTAAACCTGATGAAGTTATATTGGTATTAGATGCCTCGATTGGCCAAAAGGCTTATGATTTAGCTAGACAATTTCATGAAGTTACACCAATAGGATCTATAATAGTTACAAAACTAGATGGAACAGCTAAAGGTGGTGGAGTTCTATCTGCAATAGCTGTAACAGGAGCAAGAGTGAAATTCATTGGAACAGGCGAAAAAATAGATGAATTAGAGCCTTTTAAC
This sequence comes from Caldisphaera sp., assembly GCA_002877855.1. The sequence continues at coordinate 20,680 of PNIA01000011.1, read as the reverse complement.
CCGACAAAATTTGTATCGAGGTTGTTAGGATTAGGGGATTTAGAGTCATTGTTAGAAAAGATAAAGTCTGCACAAGAGGTAATTAATGTAGAAAAGATTGAAGAAGATATATCTAAAGGAAAAATTAATATGAGAACTCTATATGCACAGCTAAAGAGTTTGAGAAAAATGGGGCCTTTTAGTAAAATAATGCAAATGCTTCCGACGTCTTCTCTACCAGTTCAGGTAAAAGATGAGCAATTAAAAGTTGGCGAAGAAAAGGTAGATAAATGGTTACATATAATAGAAAGCATGACTTACGAAGAATTAGACTATCCTGAAATAATTGACAGGAAGAGAATGAAAAGGATTGCATTGGGTAGTGGAACAAGTATAGAAGATGTTAAAGAATTATTAGCCTATTACAAAAACATTAAAACCTTAATGAAAAGAATTAGAAGGGACAGAAGTATTTTAAAGAGGCTTGGATTGCAAAATGACCTTGAGCAAGATTAAAATTGAGGAGCATTTTTACCCTTAGTTATAACTATTTCTATGGATGTAACATTTCTTTTATTTCCTTTTTCATCTAATAGTTCCTCATCAAATATGTTTAAGCTCTTTAGACCTATATCTTTAGAATATGTATTTCTTAAGTATTCTACCATATCAACGGCTTTGCAAATATTTCTTCCTCTTGCCTTTATTTTTATTTCCTCTGCATTCTCATGATTAAATAACCTTATTGCCACCAATACATAGTTCATTAATGGTCTCTTACCAATAAATACAGTATTCGGCTGAGCATTTTCTGACATATATATCACCATGTAATAATGTAGGAAGAGAATATTAAAGTATTTCTTATTTTATTAATTTAATTGACCTTATTCACGATTAAAGAGCATGGTTTCTTATTAATTTAATATTTATTTCTTATTAATATTTCCCAAATTATTGAAATCAATATCAATGCAACACCAATTATTATCCCATTTTCTAAGGATATTCTTCCATAACCTATAACTTTAAAGCTTTCACTAATTAAAGCCGTTGAAGAATTTGGAAATGCCAAAACAACAAGACTTTCCTCAGGATTTAATTTCATTGTTATTATATAGCTGTTACCTACCCTTTGAGCATTTTTAACCAAACCTTGAAAGGCCTCCTCTGCTGTAATAGGATTTCCTTGCATTCCCGTTACAACAAAATATACACCGGTTTGAAAGTCTGTATGGGAGATTGTATTTACTGTTTTTAATCCAAGTCCACCAGCTTCGCTAAGTAGAGTTAATGGATTCCCAGTTAGATTTAAGTACATTGCTTGAGATACTCCAGTAATGTTTATATTTGCATATCCAGAGCCAGTGGGTAAAATTGCAGCTAGAATTGCTGGAGTATTACTCGTATCATAGCCTATGCTCCAAGAGGATTGTGTTTTTATACCATATTCTGCAGCAAAGGCAGTTGCAACTATTAAAGATATTGCTATCGCAAATAAAATTCTTGGCCAGATTTTTTTAAACCACCTCATTATGGTTCATACCTCCTTATAAAATATAACAAATAGGACACAAATAGTATGATGAAAATTGTAGGAACTATTAATATTTCCCAAACAGGAGTTGAAATTTTATTTAATATGTCATAGACTACATTATAAATTCCCATAGCGTTAGCTATTTTAGTTAAAACTGCTATGTTATCTAGATTTCCTATTAATGATAAAATTAAGCTTGATGCTGTATAACCAAAGTAACCTGTTATACTAATTACAGCAGCAGTTCCTGTGCTTTTAGTTTTATTAGCGGTCAAGACAAATATGGACCCATAAAGCTGTGCTTGCAATAAATAAGCCAACCACATAACAAAGAATTCAAATATATTTTTATCTATAACTGGGTACAGCATTACACCAGATACTATTGCAGGTATACCTAATAACATTATTGAGGGTAAAAAGACCCTAGTCAAATATAATACAATTGCTGTATTTCTCCTAGATATAGGATAAGTTAAATAGAGAGGCATAACACCTGTTTGTACCAAATTAACAACATCTGATGATGCTCTAAGAGCTAGGTATAATGAAGTTACAAATAAGGTTGCTCCTAATACTGCATTTGCAACTGCTGGAGGGGTTGTCACAGGCTCTAATACAGATAAAATACCGCTCATAGCTCCTACTAATATAAGCATGATATCAAATCCAGGAGGTCTGAGGGAATCCCACAGATCAACTAGTATAAGCTCCCATGATTTTTTAAAAGACATTTTCACACCTCCAATATTTCTTCAATTCCTGGCTCTATTAATTCAATACCATAAATCTCAACACCCTTTTTAATGAATTCCGACAAAACATTTAGTAAATAGGCTGTTTTTTCTTTATTTTCTGTTTTAACATATATGTTATTTCCCAGAACCTCTGAATTAAATCCAATTTTTTCTAATCCATCTCTTATTTCAAAAGGATCTTTACATCTTATTCTAGTTGTTGATATGTTTTTTATTATCTCTTCAGGAGAGCCTGATTTAATCACCTTTCCTGATTTCATTACTGTAATAGATGATGAAACTCTTAAGACTTCTGGTAGAACATGACTAGATATAATTATTGTTAACCCATTTTCTTTGTTTAGTCTTGAAAATAGATCTAATATCTTGTTTCTCTCAATGGGATCTAAGTTACTAGTTGGTTCATCTGCAATTAGCATTTTAGGCTCTGAAATTAGTGCGTGAGCAATAGCTGCTCTTTGTCTTTGACCTGCGCTTAATTGTGAAAAAGCCTTGTTTTCATTTCCTTCCAATCCAACTAATGAAATAGTGCTTTTTACCAAGTCTTTGCTTTTTCCATATATGTTTGCGGCATGGTATAGAAACTCATTAATAGGCATGCTTAAAGGCAAAGAGGGTCTTTCAAATATAACGCCGGTCTTTTCTCTTGCAGATGGATCGATAAAAGGATCCTTGCCAAATAAATATACTTTTCCAGAATCTCTTTTTAATAGACCCAATGATGTTTTGATTAAAGTTGATTTTCCAGCTCCATTAGGGCCTACAATTGCTCTTATTTCTCCTTCCTTTACATCTATATTAATGCTATTTAATGCTATAAAATCTCCATATTTTTTTGTTACATTTTCTAAGCTTAGCAGAGATTCCATAATCTCCCCGATAATTTATTAAAAAAGAAGTTTAAATATGTGAATAGATATATCTATAGAATAGATATTAAAATTAAAAGCATGATTTAGGTAAATCAAACAATATGCTTTCATATCCATTAATTTTCGTTCCTTTTTTTACTTTTATAAATGCATAATTGTTCTCATAATATACTTCTCCCGAGACATCTATTTTATTAAAATTCCCGCAATTTGGCAAAATCCACGTTACAGAATAATCGTATTCAGCAGTAGTCTCCTCATATATATTTTCATAGACATTTTTTCCAATGTTAGGAATCCATGATATTTCTATATAAAAAGTTGCAAAGGATATTCTTGGTGTTCCTCTAATACCTATTTTAGCATATTTTACTACTGGAAAGCTATATTTTTCATTTAATATTGTTTTTTCACTATTTATTTGTTTTTGCATTTCATTTTTTAGTCTTTCCTCTTCTTTATAATTTAAAGAACTGTAAATTAGTTTATAATATTCTTTTTTCTCATCATAGTAATCGAAGTTTATTATATAATTTATTAAACCCTTTTGATTTACATTTATGATACCTTCTCCATATATTGGCGTTGTCATTTTAAAACACCGTAATATTTTTTAAATTTTTTAGACCCTATCAGGTAGGTGGTTTTAATGAATAATAAGTGTAATGCTTTAGTAACATCTTCTAGCAGAGGAATAGGATTTCAAGCTGCTCTGTCTTTAATTGAAAAAGGTTGCAATGTAGTTATAAATTCAAGAAGTTTAGAAAACATAGAAAATGCAATTAAGAAATTAAAAGAAATGAAAAGAGATGCTATTATTTATGGTATAAAGGCCGATATATCGAGTATTGATGAAGTAAAAAAGCTTTATGATGAAACACAAAAAATCTTAGGCAGTCTAGATATAATAGTAATGAATTATGGAAATCCTCTATGTGAGCCTTGCGAGCTTATAAGAACAAATTATGATGATTGGCTTTATTCATTTAATCTTTATGTTGCATCAACAGTGGAAATGATAAAACAAGTTTATTTAAAAAATGATAGGAAAGTAAGCTTTGTTTTGATTTCAAGCTTTTCCACATATTCACCTATGGAATCAACATCGCTGTCTGATATAATTAGATCTGTTTTTCCATCATTAGTAAAAGTATACTCGAGGTTATATCCAAATAAAATAAGGGCAAATCTCTTACTATTAGGTACCTTTAAAACAGAAGGCGCGATGGAGTTAATAAGAAAACTGTCAAGCAAAGAAAATATCGATGAAAACGAATATTGGAAAAGATTTGTAGAAGATATTTCTCCATTAAAAAGAAGCGGTAGGTTTGATGAACTAAGAGAAGTAATATCTTGGCTTTCATTTTCACCCGAATATCTCTCCGGATCAATAATATTGTTTGATGGAGCAACGTTAAATTGCTTAATCTAATGAAATGTATTATTTTATGAAGAAAAATACATTAAGAATTTTTTAACTTTTTTCGAAAAAAGTTTTATCATATTGGAGATTATAACAATATTTAATATTTTCTCAATTTATAAATAAGATAGGGAATTATATGGGTAAGTTTAACAGTTTAGAAAATGCTGTTAAAGGTAAGAAGGTCTTTGTTTTTGGTGCTGGTGGTGGAGGAGATATAGCAGGATCTTATTATATATCGAATAAAATAAAAAACATGGGAGGGAATCCAATAGTTGGAAGCATTGTATGGGAAAGGTTCTCTATTGATCCAATACCAGGACCCATTCCTTTAGAAACAATGATTAATGTAGAACCGATAGGCTATTCATCTGCACTTGTAAATTCAGATTCCTATGCATTAAGATATGGAAGAGAAATTGAACCACAAATTACGAAATTGGTTAAGATGACTGGAGAAAAAGCAGTTTTCATAGATATATCAAAGGGTGAAATAGGGGTTAGAAAAGCAATAGAGGATGTTAGAGATAATTTAGACGTTGATCTAGTCATAGGAGTAGATGTTGGTGGAGATATTTTGGCGTTAGGGTGTGAAGATAGCTTATGGAGCCCGCTTGCAGATTCTATATCTTTAAGTGCTCTTTATTCATCAGATATCGAAAAAATCTTAGTTGTTTTTGGACCTGGAGCAGATGGAGAACTTGATACTAATTTAATATTAAAGTATATTTCAGAAATTGCTAAAAACGATGGTCTAATAGGTATATATGGAATTAATAAAGATGAAGAAGGTTTATTGGAGAATTTAGTTTCGGTTATAAATACTGAGGCTTCGTTAATGCCATTGCTTGCTTTTAAAGGAGAATTTGGTGAAAAGTATATAAGAGATAAAACAAGGGTTGTAAGGCTTTCTCCGATACTATCTACTTTTTATGCAATTGATGTTGATGTTGCATTTAATAGAAGTGAATTGCCGAAGCTTGTATTGAGTTCAGGTGGTATAGGAAATGCAAATCAAAGTTTAAATGATCGTTGTATATATACAGAATTAGATTTAGAAAATGACTTAATGAGGCTTAAAGGGATTTCTTTTGATAAATCCATAGATATAAACGAAATTAGAGAGAAAGGAATTAATAGATTAATAAAGAGCAACTGCAATCCTGTTAAATGTTAGAATCTTGTTCATCATTTGTTTGTGCTGTTTGCAAAATTTTCTTTTTAGTTTTGTACTCTGTTATCATATCTTCTAATGAATCAATTCTTTGTATTAAATAGTCCATAGTCTCTTCTATTTGCCTGTATTTTCCTTCCAGTAATGTCATTTTAACTCTTATGTCTTTTTCTACCTTGTCCAATCTATTTGACATGTTCGCTATTATTATGTTGTCTTCATTTTTATTTGAGAAGCCTCCTTGAAGGCCCGTTTTTATATAAAGCTTTATCAGATCTGTAATTTGTATTCCTATTTCGTCTGACTTACTTTTCAATTCACCATACATTTGATCACTTATAGATAGATGCACAGTTGGCACTATATGTCTCCTCCTATTAAGAGTAGTATGCAGAGAGGCCTAATATATTATTTTGTTCTAAGTATTTTTCATGTAAGTTTCCTCTTGTAAAATGTATTGCGTATTCAATAAAAGTCTTGGAGTAGAGTTAAGAGATATGGGTGTTACTGAATAGGTGAATAATGTAATGAAAGTTGTATCATTTAAGCTTGAGGATGATTTGCTCGAAATATTAGAGGAATACTCAAAGAAAAGAAACGTAACTAAGAGCGAGATTATTAGAAGGGCTTTGCAGAACTATATATCTAATGAAAAAGATAAGCCTTTTATAACAAAGAGAATAAAGATATACACATAGCCTAAAATCTTTCTTTAAAAAAATCACTTCTTTGTATTATAGTTTTTTGGTTGTTGTATTAATATAAATTTAAAGACGAGATAAATAAAAATAATAAATTAAATTTAAAAGATTATTCTTTGGGTAGTTTGATTACTACTGGCTCTTTTTCCATTGCCTTTAGATCTACTCCTGGCAAGGTTGTTGCTTCCGGAGGTAATGAAATTCTTTCTCCTTTTTCAGGCGGTGGAGGTAATGGTTTTGATGCCTTTTTCTTAAAGAATCCAAATCTATATTTATATAGTTTGCTGCGTAGTGCTTGGATAGCCCCAGCTGGGTCAACTGCTTTAGGACATACTGCACTACATGTTGCTGCAAAATGACATTTATGACAACCATGCTCTGTATCAATAATAGCAAACCTTTCTTGATGGCCCTCATCTCTAGCATCATTGATAAATCTAAAGGCATACATTAATGCTTGTGGACCTAGATATTCTGGGTCAGCTGCTACTACTGGACAAGATGCGTAGCAAAGACCACAATATATGCAATTGCTAAACTGAAATATATCAACAAATTCCTCTGGGGTCATTTTTAGTTGTCCTTTTGGCTTTTCTTGTTCATCAATATCTTTTCTAATTAGATATGGTTTTACACTTCTATGCTTTTCAAAGAAGTCTTTAAAGTCGGTCATCAGATCTTTAACTACTGGGAAGTTAGATAAAGGCTCAACTGTTATAACTGGATTAGCATTGGTTGCAACCTGTGAAATTTGAGTTTGACATGCAAGCATAGGGGTTCCATTTATATTAACTCCACAACTACCACATAGACCCATTCTGCAACTGTATCTAACAGTTAATGTATGATCAATATTTTCCTTTATTGCAAGCAAGGCATCTAGCATTGTCATTCCTTTACGTGTCTCAACTTTGTATTCCTGCCACCAAATCTTTTTGCTTTCTGGGTTGTATCTTCTAACTCTTATAGTTACAACTTTTGGTGGAATTTTTGTTGCAGCCTCTATATCTAATGCCATATCATATCACCTCAATAAGCTGGTAATTTTACAACCGTAATTGTTGCGATGGCAGCTAATGCAATGAAGACTATCCAAAACAATATATTTATTATTGTCGTATATGTTTTTCCTTGATACAATTCAAATAGCATACCTTTGACTCCATTAAGTCCATGGAATAATGCAACATAAGCTAACAACAATAGAGCCCAACCTGCTGTTTGATATTGATTATATACTATCGAGGCTGTTAAAGTTTGATCATATGTTGAAACATTAAATAGCCATGGTAATCTTTGTATTAAATGGTAACCCAAAAGGAATATAAGCAAAATAGCCGTTATATATTGCCACATTTGTATATTTGAAGCTTTTCCCGCCATTTCTATCACCAAAATATCAAGTAGGCCGAAAAGGCCCACAACACTATAGCTAATACAAAAACAATATATAGCCAAGTTCTTTGAGGTGCACTAAGTGTAGGTGCTTCATAAGGAGGTTTTGGCTCTACAGGTTTTCCAATTCCAACTCCAAAGAATTCTGTTAGTAATAGTCTAAATCCATTTAATGCATGGAAGAAAACTGCTCCTGCTACTATGAATTCTCCTATTTTAAGGTACCATGCACTTTCTACACCCATTATGTACGCCCATGCGGTCCATCCTGAATAACCATTGATGGGATAATATTGAGACCAAACGGGAGAGTCTGTTTCTACTATGTGTAATACTAGGAATGCTATAATAATAAATCCTGTCACTCTGTGTAAAACATATGCAACTCTTTCAGGATTATTTTTAGCTTTAATCAACCAAGGATTTAGACTTTCTCTCCAAAAACCAGGTCTATTTTCTAATTCAACACTATCTTTTTTATCACTAGACATGAAATCACCTCATATTTTTTCTTTATTATATGCTGAAGCCCTTAAGCCAGCAGGGCCAAGGCCTAAAACAACATCATATGTAATTGCTTCTACTGTCAATTACATGCGCCTCTTAATACCTAATAAGTAATGTATATGTTGGAATAAATAAGCTCTAATATTATATCCGTATAATATTTTATATTTAATATTATTAAATAAGAGTTTGTTTATAAATTATAAAAAAGTAAAAAAGCTATAGTAAGTATTTGGGTTAGCTTCTTTTAGAAATATTATTAACATATGCTTTATGGTCTAGCAAGCTATTAAGATCTTTTTTCTCTGTTTCTACTATTGCAATCCATCCATTATCGTAAGGCTCTTTGTTTATCAGTTCAGGTTCATCCAATAATTTTTCATTAACATCTATTACTTTACCTGAAATTGGAGAATAGACTTCTGCAGTTGCCTTTACAGACTCTAAAACTGCAAGTGTAGCTCCCTTTTTTATTTCGTTACCCTTTTTGGGAAGGTCTACACCAACTATATCTCTAAGCTTTTTTTGGGCATAATCAGTTATACCAATTCTTATATTTTTTTCATTTTCAATTTTTATCCATTCATCGCTCTCAGTATAGAGAAGGGTATCATCAATTGTAACTGATAGATTGCCAGCCTTTACCTGGTATCTCACCATGATTATCACCAACTTATATTATGTGTAATTAGAATATAAGCTTAAGTTTCCTTTTTGCATTAACCTTTAAGAATTAGTTTTAAAATAGAAATTACGGGGATGAATTTGTTCAGGGAGGAATTTGAAGTTTTTAAAAAATTTACGTATTTAAATTGGGCTTCTATTGGAGACCCTCCAACAAGATCTATCGAAGAAGTAAATAATTACTTGGAAAACTTAAAGATTAATCCTGACGAATTTTCATCTTCTATATTTTCTGATGGTGTTTTAAATAGTGTTAAAGAAAACCTTTCAAAAATTATTTTATGCGATAGAAATAATGTTACTATTTTAGGAACTAGCACGACACCAGGATTGCAAACAGCTGTAGAATCCCTTGATTTAAAAAAATCTGATGAAGTGATAGTGTTTGATTTAGATTTCCCTACAGTTTATGCAGAAGCATTAAAATTAAAGGAAAGTGGCGTTGTTGTAAAAACTGTAAAAAATAAAAAAGGAGATTATGATTATGATGATATAATATCTAATATAAGCAAGAAAACAAGGGCAATTTTAGTTAGCTCTGTTATGTGGATAAATGGTCTAAGATTAGATATTAAGGAATTGAGTAAGATAATTCATGAAAATGAAGGGTATTTAATTGCTGATGCAATTCAGCATATTGGATCTCTTGATTTCGATTCATATGGTTTAGGAATTGATTTTGCAGCTTTTGGTACGCAAAAATGGCTATTATCTCCATACTCATTGGGTATTTTATATATTAGTAATAGAGTTATGGAATCTTTAAAACCTCCTCATTATGGCTATTTAAATTTAGATGTTAAGATGAGTTGGGATGAATTTTGGGAAAGCTATGAAAAAAGTCCAGAAATGAATTTTGACTATAAGAAAGGTATTGCAGATTCGTTTAATTTTGGAGGTTTTATACCAGTACCTTCTTTAATAGGACTTAATGAATCGCTAAAATTAATTAATTATCTGGGAATCGAAAAGATTAGAGAACATATTTTAAATCTAAGAAAAATATTGATTGAGGAATTAAATGAGTTAAATGCAGAAATTCTATCACCTTTAGATAAAGGAAAGGAATCTGGCATAATAACTTTTAAGGTATACAGTAAAATTAAAAATAATTATGAGATTGTAAACAAATTAAGGAAATTTAGTGTTAAGGTATCTGCAAGGGGAGCAGCAGGTATTGGAGGTATCAGAGTATCGGTTCATTTCCCTAATGAAGAAGAAGATATTAAAAAATTAATTTATAGTATTAAGGATTTAAAAGGATAATTAATTATTTGTTTTTCGATGCAAACCGAGGATTGCTTTTTATCTTTTTATTTATAAACAGCAAGCCTCATTTTTATAGTAAATGAAGAGGAGCTAATCACTTATATAAGACATATTGATCATGTCGATTATTGCAGCCTTCTTCTTTGAAGATGTGGGTTATCTTTATCATATTTATTTCTATATGGAGTAAAAAGTTTTCAGAATTCTTTGGCCTTGAAATATTATGGTTGATGGTTAGATTTATTTTTTATTATAAATGTTCTACATTAAAATTACATAGAGGATCTTTATTATAAATGTTCTCCCCATTAAATGCTCTCGCAACACAACCTCCTTGGCATAGGCTTGATATTTCGCATGTAGAGCAATAATTGATTTTTTTCCATCTATCTTCTCTAAATTGTTTAAATCCATTAATCCAAATATCTTCAATTCTATTCTTTCTAACGTTGCCTTCTAAGAATTTTCTGTTAATTAACAGCTCGCAGCCATAGATGTCACCATTTGAATCTATTATAAACCTAGATCTCCCAGCTGGGCAAGAATAATAATTTGACAAACCCTTTTTAATTAATGAGTTATAAACTTCATCCAAGTTATCCAAGTAAAATCTAAAACCGTTTATTGTTATTTTGATTTTTTTATTTTCTTCACTTAACTTTTTTAATAATTTATAGGATTCTATTGCATATTTTCTTGATATTCTAATTTTATTAATTTTCGCCCTACCAAAATATTGAACTGGGCTAAAATTTATTGAATTAACATTTAATTTTATAGCCAAATCGACCATATCCTTTATATAATCTTTGTTCGAATCTGTTATAACATAACTTAATGTTGTCTTAATATTTTCATCAACTAAGTTTTTTACTCCATTTATAGCTAAATTAAAATTACCTTTCCCTCTTAATACGCTGTTTATTTCTTCATTTGGGCCGTCGATGCTAACCTGAACTTCATTTATTTCTGTATCCTTTAACTTTTTTGCTGTTGTTTTATTTATTAATGTTCCATTGGTGCTCATAGCGGTATATATGCCTAATGACGATGAATATTTAATTATATCAAATATATCATTTCTAAGTAATGGTTCTCCTCCTAATATGTAAATTATTTTTATTTTCATATATTTAAGTTGATCTATCACATTTTTCCATTCGTAATAATTCAATTCGTTATTTAGAGGCCTTCCTGCAGAAATATAGCAATGTGTACAGTTTAAATTGCATGCTCTTGTAATGTAAATAGTTACTTGAATTAATTTATTTTCCATTTTTTCATTACTTGATATATGAGAAAGTGGTGTTGCAGGGCAATCCATTACAAACGCCAGTTCATCGAATTTAAATTCCATTTTAATAGCCTCATGTTTATTTTAATTTGAATAAAGTTTTAGCCTTTATTATGTCTAAGTATTTATTCAATTTTATTCAATTAAAATTATTTTTCTTCCTTTATAAAGTTTTTTGCAATAAAAATGTCACCTTTTTAATTATATCTGCAAATTGAAATTTTTATCATAAGATCTAATTATCCTCTACCTTTATTGCTTTGTTAATAGTATCTTATATATACCATCCAATGCACTACTAATTGCTTCTTTATCAATACCTTCAAATTCTATCTTCTTTAGCCTTCCCTTGACTCCATAGAAATATACTTCATTGATTGGTGTTCCTTGTAAGCTAATTAGAGCATTAATTGGTTCCATAGGTGGAGAGGCATAGAAGTTTCCAGTTATTTGTATTTCTTTTATATAGTTTTCATAGACCGATGCTGATATCTCTACATTAAACCCCTTTTTATTTACATCATATTTATATTGCAAGCTTTTAGCACCGTATCTTATCCAAGAATCAGCCTTGTAAGAATCAATTATTTGTTTATTAGGATTTATATTGCTAACTTCTTTTATTTCTATATTTTCTGTTGAATTTAAGCATCTCTTTATATCGTTTTCTCCATTTTTCATTATAATTTCTATAACTTCCAGAGTATCTAGTTTTGTAATACCATAAATGGCTTTCTTATCCCTTGATAAAGAAGCTCCTCCAAACGGTTCTATACCTGATACGCATTTCATTAGGTCTATTATCCTTTTGTTTAATTTGCTTAATGTTTCTATTTTATTTTGAATTAAGCTAAAGTATATGTAATTTTCGTAATAGTTTAATGCAGGTCCTCCAGTTATTCTTCTGGTTACGTTTTCAGAGTTATCAAATTTACAATATAAGCCGATAGACTTTCCATTATTTTTTAATTGAGTAATAACACCATAAAGAGATTCATGATGTCTTAAAGATGAACTCATTAATTCTTCAGTAAAAGCTTGTGCTTCTTCCATGTTATTGCTATTTTTTAAAATGAAAACACTTCCTACCAATTTATCGCCTTTAATAAATTTTTAAATTAAACCTTAAATGCATATTTTTATTAATATCAAATCTTATGAACAAAATAACCAAACAATAAAATTTTATTCCATTTGTTAAAAGCTTAAGCTATGCTTAACCCTTTTACCATCATTTTACCAGAAAAGACCTTATTGTATTGTATTAGATCGTTATCAAAGCCTATAATATTATTAAGCAATTCTTTTATGTTTCCTGAAATCAGTATTTCCCTAAATCCTCCATCATTATCCCAAGCAACATTTGCAGAAACGCTAAAATCACCTGTATCAAAATTGCTTGTATGAACTCCTTGCAATTGATCTACATATACTGCATTATTATCGCTAAAATTCTTCCCGCTAAAAACAAGGGTTGTAGTAGAAATACTAGGCAATGATGTATATGTTCTAAATGCAGAGTGAGTATTTTCGTAATTTGCTTTTTTAGCCCAATAAGAATTTGATAGATAAGATTTTATAACGCCATCTCTTATTATCTCTACTCTTTTAGATGGTAATCCTTCTCCGTCAAATTCTCTACTCCAGCTAAAATATGGTATTAATGGATCATCAGTTATAGATATTTTTGATTCTAAAAAATCATTTAATTTAAATGGGGTTCTATTTCGATAAGAGTTTTCTAGAGAAAAACCGTAATTTAATAAGGGAACTACTAGTTCATCTATTGCTTTCTGAGTGAAAATAATATAATCAAACTTTTTGTTAATTTTTCTTCTATTTTTCATAATTTCTGTCTTTTCCAATATACTTTTTATTATTTTATCTATATTAATTTTTTTTACTGATTTAGATCCCATTCCTTCATATATTTCAGGTGTTACCTCATTTCCTAAATAATTAGCAATAATCCCAACCCAAATAAATGAATTTTTCTCACTAACATCTATTCCTTGGGTATTCTTTATCTCAACCTCTGCAACTCCTCCAACAGCCTTTGAATTTATTATATTAACCTTATCTTTAATGGAGTTTATGTCATTTAAATAAGATTTTAGATTTTCAATAGGATTTAATAGGGACTCATCATATATTCCCTCTAATTTATATAGTTTTTGGGGACCTGGCAAATAATTTGCATCATCTCTTTCATTAGCATTGGATGAGCTTATAGCTAAGTCAATGAGTTCATCATTCAATGTATTTCCATAAGCAAATCCTAGCCTTTTATCATTAATTATTCTTAATCCGTACCCACTTTCTTCGTTTATTAGTCCATGTTGTTCTCCTTTTTCTATTGATAGCTCATAAAACCTTACTTTAACATGAAAAATTTCTGCTTCAATGTTTTTGCTTGATAAATTTTTTAAAATTTTATCAACATTGTTTTCTCTATTATCCATTTATACCACCAACTTTAATTTTTTCTACTAATAAATAAGGTCCGCCTGTACCAACAAAAACGCTTTGTCCCATCTTTCCACATACTCCTGGCCAGAATGAAAAATCTTTTGTTATGCTAGAAATGGCTGATAATGTTTCCAAAGTATATCCAGCGATTCCGACGTTTCTTAAAGGATATGTAATTTCTCCTTTTTCTATCTTATATCCTTCTTCGATTCCAAATTGGAATGTGCCATCAGGACTTGTCTGCCCTCCTAAAACCGATTTCATCATATATCCATCTTTTACCTCTCTTATAATTTCATCTAATTTCATATCCCCAGGTTTAAAATATGTGTTCCTCATTCTAACCAATACGTTGCTTCTAAAGTCTTCAGCTCTCCCATTACCAGTTGGTGATTGGTTTAATGAGGCAGCATAAGCTCTATTATTCATAAATTCTTTAACAAATCCATTTTCTATAATTTTGACTTCTCTTCCTTCTATACCTTCATCATCATATGGAGTTATGCCTATAGCCATTGGATCTTCGTTATATGGAGAATCAGATACATTAACAAAATCCTTAGCAATTCTTTTACCAACCATTTTACCTAAAATACCTTGGATTGCTAAATCAGCTTCTGCAAGGTGTCCTAAGGCTTCATGGGCAAAAACACCACTTACTTCGGGAGATAAAATTACTTTAAATTCACCAGCCTTTGGCGGTTTTCCTTTTAATTGATTATTTAATTTTGTTAATAGCTTTTCTATTGATTTGTTTATATCAAAAACTTCCAACGGATATCCTAAATAAGTTGATAAAGAAACATGAGCACTTGCAGTTATATCGTTTTCTCTTGCTACGGCAGATATATAAATGTTTGAAATTGTATAGTTTAATTCAATATCTCTTCCATCACTGCTTACGTATTTCTTTTCAAAGTTTGATCTATTATATCTTACATTTACAGATTTTATTCTCTTATCGCTTTTCATAATTTTATCTTTAATCTCTGAAATTTCCTTCATATTTTTTTCCATTCCTAAATTGTTTTCATATTTTTCTTTGATGGTTATTTTATCTCTTTTAGGACTAGCGTAAAATATCCTAGACCTTCCATCACCAATAGAAACATTTAGTGCTTCTTTAATCTCATAGTTATTTAAATTGGTTGTAGCTTTGTATCCAAAGTTACCTTTATATAAAACTCTAATAGAATAGCCCTCTGATATGCCATTATTTGTAACAAAGTTTCTTGTTTCATTGCTTATAATAGATAATGTTTTATTTTTTATATAACGTATATCTGCAAATTCTGCTCCAAGATTTTCAAGTAACTTTATTTTTTCTTCCAAGTATACCACTCAAGTAATAAGTCAAGGGATAAAAATTAATATTTTACTCAAACAATAAAGAAAATATTAATAATTTTAATTATTTAATATCTTTTTCTGTAAGATGGTTTTCTTCCATAAGAACTATAACTTCTTCTATTATCATCTTCAACTACTCTATCAGACATATTGTTACCAGTATTGACATTTTCGATTTCCTTTTCTAGAACTGTTATATTCCCTCCATTTTTATTTAAAGATAGTCTCATGCTTCCTTTAAATGTAGATACATAGGCATTTTGGACCTTTATTGACTCCCCTTCTTTTACCTTATTAATGTTGTTATCCCATAATGTCATTATTATTGTCCCGCTTTCATCTCCTACCAATACATCAGAAACCTTGTGTGACATTCCATCTTTACCATATACATTTCTTGGCTCGGATATCTTTACAACCTTTACGCTAATTTCCTCAACAGCGCTTTTAGGCGCTAACTCATTTACCTTCAATTTCTTCGCCAAGTTATAGTTAAAATTATAATTAATAAGCTTATATGGAAATAATTATCTTGGCAATCCTTGAATCAATTTGAATATTAATGAATCCACTAATAGAATGATTCCAGCTATAATGTAGGTTAATTCAAACCCTATTGATTTAACTAAATAACCAGATACAAAAGAACCTAAGGTTAAAGCAATACCTGTTAATGTACTGTAAACTCCTAGAGTTGAGCCTTCTCTACCACTTTTAGCAATTTCAAATATCATTATGTTTGATGAGGTATAAAACATTGAAAAAGCAATTCCTGCAGCTATTGGATAAAATACAAATCCAGTTACAATTAAACTTATCTTATTTGCAATCAAAAAAGTAAAGATTCCAATCAATGCATAAGAAGACCCTCTCATAATTAAAGATATATATGAAGTTTTTGCCTTTCCATGCTTATTTATTATTTTAGGAGAAATATAATAGGAAATTATTTGAAATAGCATACCAATGGAAAATATAGCTAGTATTGTTGTATTATTTAATTTACCTGTTTTTAAACCGGCAGGATACTCTGTGTTAAATATTCCTGAAGAAAGGTAAAATAATAACATACCAATATATAAATATGAAACATACGAGCTTGGGCTGTATTTTAATCTTGATATTGAAAATATCTTGAATGAGTGCCTAGATGGTAAATGAAGAAAGATTACAGGTATTTGTTTAATTCTTAATAGGAATGATTCTAAATTATGAAGAAATACTGTTCTTTCAAAGTGCATCTCTGGCCTAGGTAAAATAAATATGCCCAATAAAAATGAGATAAGGGTTAGTATGCCCATTATTAAAATTATTGATAATATGTTTAAATAAAATGATATAATAGCAGATAAAACGAGACCTATTAAATAACCTATAGAAGATAAATAATTCATTTTAGCATATGCTGATGTCCAAAGATCTTTTCTTACGGTGCCCATAATTAATAAAGATAAAGGTGTTGCACTTGCTGAATTAAAAAATGACAATATTGTATAAAACAATTCTACCTCATAAAAATTTTTAGAAAAAGCTAACAATGATAAAAATAGCCCTGTAAGTGAAAAACTTAACAAAATTTGTTTTTTCCTATCATATATATCCGAAACAAAGCCCCAAATTAAAGAACCTATTATACTTGATAAGTTTCCAAAAGATATTGTTAAAGCAACGTCTATTACAGTCCCTCCTATTTTGAGAATTTCTAATGTAACAAGAGTAGAGAGAGGTCCCATTGCTATATTGTAAGGTATCAGCGAGTACATCCACGTCTCTTTTTTGAATTTTATCCCCACCCAACCCACCCTACTGATGTTTATCTTTGATGTTTAATTTATATAAAAGGCTTTTTTAAATTATACGCCTATTCTTTTATCTAGAATTATTTAAAACAAATTAGGTTTCTAATAAGATAAACAAGGAAAATGTCTTATGTTTATAGAAGAAAGGCTTTAAATTTTTTGATTAAAATAACTTGAAACAAAGGCTAATCTGCAACAACTCAGATCTCTTATTTCTAAATCCCTAACCTCAAATCTTTCCTTATGTAATGGGCTATTTAAAACTAAAGTATGATACTCACCGTTTTCACCTAAAGGATCTGCATTGTCTTTTTTAGATAAATTAATAAACCAATCTATGTTATCTTTATTGATAATTTTTCCAACACTTTCTCTCAGATTTTTTGGTCTAGCACCCAAAACTTTAAGCTCGTAGTTATCTTTTATATCGTCCATTAATATCTCCAATGTATCTTTATTCCATAGAGGCTCTCTTAATTTTGCGCCACTTTCTTTTGCTAGATTCTCCATGTATTTTAAATGATCCTCAACGAATACATCTCCAGCAACTAATGTATCAACATTAAGCTTTCTTAATAGATCAACAGTTTCATTAAATTCCTTTCCCTTATGTAATCTTTTAACAACTATTGGAATTCCTATTGCTGATGCAGAAGCAATTGTTGCTTGCAAATTAACTATATGCGGGCTTGGCTCTGGAAATTCATAGATTAGAAAAAGAAATTCATCAACAGGAAATTCTATTTGAGCAGCTCTTAGCCCGTCTTTTCCTCCTGAAAACATGGAAATTTTTATGCCCAAGCAACTCACCTAAATTCTTTCATAATATAATGATACATTTTTTTCCTTTAAATTATTTAAAGCTATTGTATATATTTCATTTAATGGGGCTTTTCCATGATATACATCTTCATCAAACTCCATTCTTAATCCCATTCTTAATCCTATTCTATAAGCTGGTCCATTTTCTGCATGGAAAAAAGCTTCCATATTCTTAATCCCTCTTTTATAGGAACCTAGGATAAGCATTGCGGCAATTATTGTTCCTAACCCCCTCTTTCTGTGCCTAGGATCAACAATAAAAGCAAGCTCAGCTCCTTCTATATTATAAGAATATGTTTCTCCCAAACCTGCTATTCTATTGCTTTCATCTTCTCCTATTATTGCAAAACCTAGCTTATTTTTTTCTTCAAATATTTTTTCTACATGAGATGAAAAATCCTTAAAATAACTTAAAAATCTAAAATATATAGATTCAGAATCCATAGATTCATAAAACTTAATAATTTTTTTCTTATCTTCTTTTTCTGCATATCTAAAACTATAATGAACTCCACCATCTGTATATTCAGCTAATATATTTTTCAAGTTCAATCCCTATATAGTATAGGATAATCTAATATTTATCTTAAAATGCTTCAAATATTTATACAGGCTCATTGTGAAATTGAATAAAACTTTGAAGAGCTATTAAATTATATTTAAACATATTGGACGTATACATTAATATTATCTTTTATGATAAAGTAGATATAAATAATATACTTAATGGCTTGATGAGAAATTATGTTATAACGTTGGTGATATACCATTAATTTTCATTGTAATTATTAAGTGTCTCAAAAATAATTTTGTTAACTTAATATTCGAAAATCTATTATAATTTCTCTTGATCTTAAATTTTCATGCCCAATTAAACTATTAAATATGAGTTATAATTTATTAATATTATTTTATACTTCTACCCTGCATTGTTGTGTTATTACTTTTACCTTCCTTGTATGGGACATATTTATTAGATCTTTGTACTACAGAAGGCCCTGTTGAGATTGCTAACATTATTGAGCAAGATGTTTAAATATAAGGTGAGATATATTATATTAAAATTTTTATTTTTTAATTTTAATATAATTAAACTAATAGTGGGAAAAGTTTATAAATTCAGTTTAAGAAAAATTGTGAGGTGTGGTTGATTGTCGAAGCACTCGTCGTCGATAACGTACCTAATAGGCTAGTTTTTTTGTTAGAAAGTAATGGTATTAGTGTAAACTATTCTCCTGGTTTGGATATTGAAAATATAAAAAGAATAATTAAAAATTATGATATATTGGTTTTTAGGAGCAGAATAAAAATTAATAAAGAATTAATAGATTTATCAGATAGATTAAAGATTTTGGCAAGGTTTGGAGTCGGTTTAGATAATGTTGATCTAGATTATGCCACAAATAAGGGGTTATATATAGTAAATGCACCTAATGCTCCAAGTAATAGTGTTGCGGAATTAATAATTTCTATGATATTGATTTTAGAGAGGAGATTATATAGAATAATTAACATGGTTAAAGAAGGAGATTGGCCCAAAGGTAAAATAATGGGAGAAGAGATTTCAAATAAGACATTAGGTATAATTGGATTTGGAAGGATTGGGAAAGCAACTGCTAATTATGCCCATTCATTTAACATGAGAATTTTAGCCAACGATATAATAGATGTAAGAAAAGATTTAGAAAAATTCAATGGAAAGCAGGTTTCTCTAGAGGAATTGCTTGAAAAAAGTGATGTAATATCACTTAGTGTTCCCTTAACTCCTTTAACATATCATATGATTAATGAAAAAAACATTTCTTTAATCAAAGATAATGCTGTTTTAATAAATACGAGCAGAGGAGAAGTTCTAGATACGAAGGCTTTGCTTAAAAATATAAACAGATTTAAAGGAGTTGGATTAGATGTTTTAGAGCAAGAACCTCCTAAGGATGATTTGTTTAAAAAATTAATAAGAAATGAAAATGTAATAGTAACATCTCATATAGGTTCAGAAACATTAGAAGCTATGGATAGACTAACTGAAGAATTTGCTAAGAACATTTTAGAAACGGTGAAAAGAATATGAAATATCTAACTCCTGGACCTATACAGCTTCCTAATGAGGTCTTGGATTATACTAAAAAACAACCCTATTTCCATAGATCAAATGAATTTAAATATATCTTTTCCTCAGTTATTGAAAAATTGGAAAAAATTGTTAAAGGAAATGCATTAATATTACCAGGAACTGGAACACTATCAATTGATACAATGGTATATAATTATGTTAATCCTAACGAAGATGTGTTATTAATTGATATAGGAGAATTTAGTAAAAGGTTAGGAGAATCATTAATTTCAAGAGGTGTAAAATTACATATAATAAAAAGTGAAATAGGAGAAGCAATAAGTCCAGATATTGTTGAGGATTTTGCTAGAAAAATAAATAATTTAAAGGCTATAGCATTGGTTCACAATGAAACAAGCTTAGGCGTTGCAAACAGATATGTAGAGAAAATACAAGATATAGCCAAATCATCAAATGCTGTTTTACTGGTAGATAGCGTTTCTGGAATACCAGCTGAAATAATAGAGAAAGAAATTGATGTTATAGCAACAGCCTCACATAAGGCATTTATGTCTGTACCAGGGGCATCAA
>PNIA01000006.1 GCA_002877855.1 Caldisphaera sp. | reverse complement strand
TTTCCGAGACCGCCGCTCTATCCTAGCTGAGCTACGGGCCCTTCTGTTTATGTATTTTGAAAATTGAGTTTAAAATAGCTTACTATTTTTATTAACATTTTCTACTTATTTCTTAAAAAATTTTTTAGTTCTTTACTAACTATTTCGGATACAGTTTTACCATCTATTTTTCCTCTAAGCTTGTCCATAGCCTTTCCCATTATTGTACTCATCGATTTTTCACCTTTTGATAAGACTATATCTTTGTTTTGATTAATTATCTCGCAAATTATTTTCTCCGCGTCCTCCTTAGTTACTTTTGATATTCCCATAGAATTAACTATTTCCTCTAAGCTAGACTCTGGCCTCTCAGCTGCTTTTGTTATAATATCTTCAGCTGCGTCCTTTGTTACCTTGCCTTCAGCTATAAGCTTTAATAAAGATTCTATTTTATTTTCATCCAATAAATCTACATCTACTCCTTTAGATTTTAGCCCTTTTAGTAATGTTACAAATAATGAAGCTATAAATGTTGGCTGTACGTTGTTTCCATATTTATATAACATTTCTTCAATAAAGCCTAAATTTACATCATTAATTACTTTTTCTGCTAGCTCTTGACTAAACCTATATTGCTCTATCAATTTCTTCAATTTAACATCAACAGACTCTGGCTTTAATTTAGATGCTTCTCGTATGATCTCAGAATCAACATAAAGAGGAGGGATATCTGTTTCTGGATACATTCTTTCTTTTCCTGGTCTTGGCCTCATATATTTAGTTGTTCCATCTTCATTGGCTGTTCTTGTCTCCTCAGGGACACCATCAAATGCAATTTTTATTCTATTTAATATTACTTCTATTGCCTTTAAACATTTTTTAGGATCATCTGCTATTATAATAAAAGCATCTTCGCTTTTATTTCCATCAATTCTTTCAAAAACCTTTTCTACTTCTTCTTCTGTTATGCCGTAATTAGGTAATTCATCACTATGGAATATGCCTTCTACTCCAGCCCAAAATCTTGAATAATCAGCCAATTCTGTTCCAAATCTTTTATTTGGCATTAATTCCATACCGATGATTCCTTTAAATTTCCTTAAATTAATTCCATATACCTTTCCTCCATGTTGTATCTTATTTTTTATTATTTTGCTATTAGTATTTGTAAATACATCTGTCAAATCTATTGGTTTTACTTTATCTAAACTATTTTTATCTATTTGCCTCTTCACCAATTCATCTTTTATTTTTAATAGATTTACTTGTCTCATTACTTCAAACTGAACTATTTTTTCTATTTGATCCAGTTTTTGAACACCTTTAATTTCTGTTTTAGCTCCACCAATTATACTTACATTAAGATCTTGTCTAATTGTACCCAAACCTCTTTTTACTTTACCAGTTAATCTTAAAAGTCTTCCAATAGCCAATGCAACATCTCTAGCTTCTCTTGGCGAATGCATATCTGGTGAAGTAGAAATCTCTATCAATGGTATGCCTAACCTATCTAATCTATAAGTAATCTCTTTCCCAGATTCAGATATTTTTCTTGCAGCATCTTCTTCTATACATATAGTTTCAATACCATATTTTTTTCCAGAAACACTTATAAAACCGTTCAAAGCTACGATAGCAGTTCTTTGAAATCCAGCAGTATTACTACCATCTATAACAATCTTTCTCATTGTATGAATTTCATCAATCATGTTTGAGTTTAGGGCCATAGCTAAAGCAGAAGCAATAATTACAGCGTCTCTATTTAGCATGTGTGGCGGTTCTTCATCAGCCTCTACCATGCAATAGTGACCATGTGGTGCTTGATACTCATATGTTCTACCCTTTCTCCATTCAAACAGAGCAGCTATGTCTACTTCACCAGTCTCGCTTCTGGTAGGTCTTAAATTTCTTTTAAATCTATCTCCAATTTCATCGACCAAATATGTTGGGCACGAACAAAAAAGCTTATTTTCAGTGTTTAATTGTTGATGTATTTCTAATCCAACTTTCAGTCCTAATTTTTGATAATCTAATTCCTCTTTATCCATGATACCACCTTGGATAGAGATACATTTCATGCCTATAATTTATCTCTCCTACAAAGTTCGTAAGCATTAAGGATCTTATTTCTTTCAAATCTCTTGTTTTTGATAGAATCCATGATAGCTTTACATAGGCAGTCTCAGAAAGCATGTCTTCAGCAGGTATCACACCAGCTTTTAACATCTTTCTTCCTGTACTATAGACATTAAGATTTACTCTTCCAAAAATCGTCTGACTTGCCACAACGACAGGTATACCATTTTCATAAGCTCTTTCTAATGAACTTATCATAGAATTTGCTATATGGCCAAAACCTGTTCCTTCAATTACTAATCCATGATAGTTCTTATCTATCAAGAAATCTACTATATCATTATTCATTCCAGGATAATACTTTACTAACGCTACCTTATCATCAAAGCCTATTTCTGGTATATTATTACTTGCCTTTTCTTTATAATTTCTATTTAAAATCTCCAATTTTCCATCAAATGGATAGATCTTGGCCAGAGGAACATCATTAATTGATTGAAATGCGTCTCTTCTGCTAGTATGCATTTTTCTAACTTTAGTAGCTCTATGAGCCAAAGAATATGTATCACCAGATTCTCCATGCATCACTAAAACAACTTCACCAAAAGGTGCTTTAGATGCAACCAATACAGATGAAATTAAATTAAAAGCAGAATCACTACTGGGTCTATCGCTACTTCTTTGAGATCCAGTAAATACTACTGGTCCTTTAAGACCCTTATTAAATGCAAAGGCAATAGCTGATGCTGTATAGACCATAGTATCTGTGCCATGAGCTATAATTATACCATCATAATCATCAAATTTTTTCAGAATATTATTGGAAATCAGTTCCCAATATTTGGGTTTCATATCTTCACTAAATATGGATAATATCTCTTCAGCATCTATTTTAGCATAATTTAATACCTCTGGTATGGCTGATACAAGTTCTTGAGGATCTAAATATGGTTTAACTGCCCCAGTTTCATAATCAACCCTGCTTGCTATCGTACCCCCTGTACCAAGTATTAAAACTTTTTTGCCTTGAGGTGGAGCAATTTCTTCCTCCACTAACTTAACAGGCTCACCTGGGTGTGTAGTCAAACGACCTTTTTCTATAAGATCTATTATGCTATCATCAAAAATTCTTATACCTATATTATATCCATTTTCTAGTTTTATAACAACTATGTCTGTATTAGAAAATTCGTTTTTCGGCAAAAGCATTCCAGAATATTCTCCATTTTTGTTTTTTATTAATATTTTATCTCCAGGAACTGCATTAATATTTTTTAATTTGTCGGCTACAATATCTTGATATCCATAATACGATTTATTTTCTATCAAATTTTAACACCACAAGCATATTGTTATTAATTTTAAAAACCTAAAATATTTATTCTTTAGAAGTTGGTTTTTCTGTTTTTTGAACTCTTTTTATAAATTCCTTTTTATTCTTAATTCTAGGCGCTAAATTTTTCTTACCCTTTGGTTCTATTTTAGGTGTAGATTTTCTTACCTTACCAGCTTTAGTCATAGATCCATGCGTAGGCATTCTTTTCACCCTGTTTAATATTTGTTAAAAAATTTAAAAGCTTTAGGTTTGTCCAATTTTTAAGAATTAAAATAGAAAATATTGCCTATGAAGATTTTTGCTGATTTTCTATACCAAGGTATACATACACTTTATTTCCCAAACTGACCCTCTCTTATATAAAGCTTCTCTCTGAAGCATACCCCCATTGGATGGCCATTGCTTATCTAATTATTTAAAAAACAAACCTTAAAAGCATTATCCACCCCTAGAAGAGTTGAGGCTTGTCATTTATTTTGTCATTAATTTCTCTATAGAAAGAGAGAAACTTCTCACAATATTTATCTTAAATAATTTAAATAATTTAAATAAGAAATACTTAATATCATTTCGCACTAATATCAATAATATAACACATGACTCATGACCATTTATTGCATGCTTATTTTATAAATGTATTTGAGTTTTTCTTAAGCAATATTTAAATCTTTTTCTTTATCATCATAAATGGCATATTCGCTTACTATTTTTATTTTGATAATATCTTTACCTCTTTCTCTAAGGGAGACTTTAATTATATTGAAAAATGTTAGTTATGAATTTATTAGGATGAATAAATAAACATAATAGTGAAGTAAGTTGGGGTATGAAAGGTTGAGAATCTACGTCGTTGATACAATTAATGGTAGCTATGGATTAGATGAAAAAGGGAATGTTATTTCATATGAGCTATTACCAAAGAACTATGATGAGGCGATAGACCAAATAATAAAGATATTTAAGGGAGACATTTCTCAAACTTTTTTAAAGCTATTGGATAAATTAGTGAAAGAAAATCCAGAGGAAATGATTGTAGAGTCTGAGGCTGAGGCGAAAATAATTAATCAAAGGGGTCTTAAGGCTATTGTCGAACCTGCAAACTCAATAACAATTAATTTTAGAAAAGATGTCGGAAAAAAGGCAATAAATTATGAATTTTCGAAAGATGAAGAAGATTTTTACAACTGGTATTTTAATATAGTATATGAATTTACAAGGAGAATGCTAAGAGGTGCTGCTCAGAAGCGTGATTTATTAGTTGCTCAAGCTATTAGAGCAATAGATGATTTAGATAAAAGTGTTAACCTTTATGCAACTAGGCTTAGAGAATGGTACAGTGTACACTTCCCCGAGTTAAACGATCTAGTAGAAGATCATGAATTATATGCAATGCTAGTTTCAGAGCTCGGCTCTAGGAATAACTTTACTAAGGAAAGACTTATGGAGTTAGGAGTAAATGAGAATAAAAGCAAGAAAATCGAAGAAGCAGCAAAGAAAAGTATAGGAGCTGATGTATCAGATAAAGACCTTGAAGCAATGCTAACCCTTGCTAGGATTACCAGCCAGATGTATAATTTAAGAAAAGATCTAGATCAATATGCAACTAGTGCCATGAAAGAAGTTGCACCCAATATAACAGAACTTGTTGGACCACTTTTAGGAGCAAGGTTAATAAGCCTAGCAGGTGGGCTAGAAAGATTAGCAACCATGCCTGCAAGCACAATACAAGTTTTGGGAGCTGAAAAGGCCTTATTTAGAGCATTAAAAACTGGTGGGAGACCACCAAAACATGGAATTATATTTCAATATCCAGAAATATACAAGAGCCCTAAATGGCAGAGAGGAAAAA
The DNA here is from genome assembly GCA_002877855.1 of Caldisphaera sp. Next base: position 23,938 of record PNIA01000006.1, on the reverse strand, counting down.
TTGCAAGAGCCTTAGCTGCTAAATTGGCCATAGCAGCAAAAGTAGATGCTTATAGTGGTAGATTTATAGGTAATAAACTTAAAGAAGATCTAAATAAAAGAACAGAAGAGATAAAGAAGCTATATGCAAGCCCACCAAAGAAAAAAGAAACTGCAAAGCAAAGTTTTCAAAAACCAAAGGTCCAAAGTAAAAATAAGCACAAGCATAGAAGAAATTGGAGGTGAGTTGAATGGATATAAAGGAGCATGAGAAATGGAAAAACGTATATATAATAGAGCAAGAAGATGGAACATTTAAGTTAGCAACTAAAAACTTAGTCCCAGGTCAAAGAGTTTATGGAGAGAGACTGTATCAATATAATGGTGTTGAATATAGGGAATGGAATGCCTATAGAAGTAAGCTTGCAGCAGCACTATTAAAAGGTATGGAAGAACTTCCTGTTAAAGAGGGAAACAAATTACTATATCTTGGTATAGCAAGTGGTACAACAGCAAGCCATATAAGCGATATATTAGGCTTTAATGGAAAAATATTTGGAGTAGAGTTTTCTCCAAGAGTTATCAGGGACCTATTATTAATAGTAACAGATAGAAAAAACATATATCCTATGCTAGTTGATGCAAGATTCCCAGAAAGATATCGCCATATGGTAGAGACTGTAGATGGCTTATATGCAGATGTGGCTCAACCAGAGCAAGCAGCCATAGTGGTTAGAAATGCTAAATTCTTTTTGAAAGATAATGGCTATCTATTATTAGCTATAAAGGCAAGAAGTATTGATGTTACAAAGGAACCAAGCGAGATATATAAGAAAGAAAATGATGAGCTAATAAATGGAGGCTTTGAAATAAAGGATACAATACATTTAGACCCGTTCGACAAAGATCATGCTATGATACATGCTATATATCATAGGGGTTAATTTTGTCAATAGATAGCAAGCAAGTAAAAACTATTGAAAAAAAGTTTTTAGATGAAATCAAGAATCTAAGATCTCTATGGCCTAAAGAACAAATAAGTCTAGAAGAACTGAACAAAGGTAAAAAATCTATTTTATTGTTTAGTGATGATTATCATATATTTGATGAAAATGAAACAAATAATATCATACAGCTTATACCTCCATATTTCTGGAAATTTATGAAAGTTCCTATACTATTAAAATACAATAGAGACGACGAGGGTAGATCATGGTATAATGTTATGGGCGATACATGGCAGAAAAGATTTGTTGAAATATTGTTAAGGGGGAATTATACGATATACGGAATTGAAGAGATTAATCCTGAAGAATTTATAAAATTAATCAAAAAATATAAAAGTTTAATATTTGTATCTATAAATGCTTAGAGATTATGCCTTCATTTTTATTGAAAACAAAACTATAAAATAATGAAACAAATAAGTTTAAATATTTCTAATTAGGATATAATTACTAATGGTGACACAACATGAATATTTCAGATCAGATATATGAAAACTCAATAAAAGCCTTAGATATTTTAAAAAATGTAATACATGTAACACCTCTTGATTATAGTAGAACTTTTTCAGAAATAACAAAAGGAAATATATACTTGAAGCTCGAGAACCTACAAAAAACAGGTTCTTTTAAAATAAGGGGGGCTTATTTTAAAATATGGTCGTTAGGTAATGAAAAAAGTAAAGGAGTGATAGCTGCGAGCGCAGGAAATCATGCACAAGGAGTCGCCTTAGCTGCAACTTTGCTAAACACAAAGTCTATTATTGTTATGCCAGAAATAGCTTCGGTTGCAAAAATAAATGCTACTAAAGGCTATGGCGCAGATGTAATACTTTATGGTAAAAGTTTTGATGAGGCTATGAGTAAAGCAATAGAATTAAGTAAAGAAAGAGGATATACATTAATACATGCATATGATGACCCAGAAATTATTGCTGGACAAGGTACAATTGCTCATGAAATATTGCAACAAATGCCTACAAAACCAGATATTGTAGTTATACCAATTGGTGGTGGGGGATTAATATCGGGAAATGCTATCGTGTTAAAGAAAAAATTAGGAAACAAGATAAAAGTTATTGGAGTAGAACCGAGCTATGTTGCTAAATATTCTCTAGGATTAAAAGAAGGGAAACCAATAGATGTAAAAAACGCACCTCCAGGATTAATGGATGGACTAATAGTTAAGGGATCAGGTAAATATACATTTGAATTTATAAAAGAATTTGTTGATGATATAATTAAAGTAAATGACTCTGAAGTTGCAAGGGCCATGTTTTTATTATTAGAAAGAGGTAAAATATTAGCTGAAGGTGCTGGAGCAGCATCTATAGCTGCGCTGATAGAACATAAAATAAATGTGGAAGGTAAAAATGTAGTTGTTTTAATAAGCGGTGGAAATGTAGACATGACAAGAATTTCTAACATATTAAACTATGAGCTAGCAAAGAGCGGAAGAATTGTGAAGTTAAGTGGAATAATTCCTGATATGCCTGGCTGGCTAGATAAAGTATTAGGCAAGCTCGCAGAAGCTAAACTTAATGTTATAGATATAAGACATGATAGAATAACTCCATTGATTGATCCAGGTACAGCATTAGTAGAAGTGTTAGTTGAATCACCTGATCCATCAGCAATTGATGAAGTAATAAATGAACTAAACAATAGCGGGCTTAAATTTGCAAAGGCTATGCCTTAAAATTAAGGAAAATAAAATTAATAGGTATTATTTTTATATTTTTTCAATTATTTTCCAATATAATTCATTACTACGAATTTTCTCTTGTTCTTCTTTAACCTTTTCCAGCAAACCTTTGCTTCTTTTTTTAACAAATTCTGAAATTAATTCTATATCTTTGTCATTATCCAAATATGGTCTAGCTGGTAATGCAACTCTACCAATACTACCTTTTGCTATGATCCATAGCCCTACAATATTTTTATTTGTAATACTGCTTATCTCTTCAGGCTTAATTTGGCTATAAGTCCAATAAAGTTCCCTAACATAGCTTACTGATAGAGCCCTTCTAATCATATCTCTATATTCATCAAATAGTTTATTTTTCCACTTTACCATTTCATTTTTAACATCTTCTACATTTATTTTAGATAACGGAACTCTTAATGCAGCATTTAAAAATAACTCATTTAATGCAACTTCTATATCTTTATGCAACATAACAATAGAAGATAAAAATGAGCTATGAACTATTGACATCATAACAGAATCTGTTGGATTTTCTACATTAATTTTATTATTTTCAATTATTTCTATAACATCGTCTACAGTTACTGGATCTGTTGCAATCGGAACTCCATTAAATTCTATCCAAGGCACACTTAATACAAACTTATTTCCAATAATTTTTTCAGTATTTTTAATTTTAACTTTATCCAAATATCCTTTATTATATAAACCTGTAATAACTTCATAGCTTGTTGCACAAGTTGGATGAATATAGATCTCTATTAAATTGCCCATTTTTCATCACAAAAATATAATTATATAAAAAGAATAAAAATTTTATTACTTCTGTACTTTCTTTACCTTAACTACATAATTACTAAATATTTTTCTAAAATCATCTATACCAATAATTGACTCATTGTTATTATTTGAAATTATCTGCTTTGAAGGAGGGATTTCTGCATATAATGGATTTAGCTTTATAAATCTGTCTTCAAAGGTATCTACAAATGGATTAACATAAAATATGCCAACAGGTATTTTATCAACCCATTCCTGAGACTTTTGATATGCCTGTAATAGTTTTGTCTCTACTTCCTCTTTGGTGTTCGTTTTTACAATCGGATCCCAATTTTTATCGGAATCAAGCTTATATGCCTTCTTTCTGTATAAATCTGGAGTATAGATATCATTATATGTTGGACAAGGTTGTAGTATATCTACAAGTGCAGCTCCTCTATGCTTTATTGCTGCTTTAATTAGCTCTTTTAGATCATCAATCCATAAAGAATATCCTCTTGCAATAAATGTGTAGCCGCTTGCTAATGCCATAGAAATAGGATTTATCCAATCTTGCATGTTTGCAACAGGCATGGACTTTACTTTTTCCCCTTTTCTTAAAGTTGGTGCTGCCTGACCTTTTGTTAATCCATATACTTGGTTATCATGCAACAAAACCTTTATGTTCAGATTTCTTCTTCCCAATGCAACGAAATGGCCTGCTCCTATACCCAATAAATCTCCATCTCCAGCATCTATTAAGACTGTCAGCTCAGGATTGGCTATTTTTATACCTTCAGCAAATGGTATCCCTCTTCCGTGAAGACCATGGACTCCATTAACATTTAAGAAATGGGGAGTCTTTCCACTACAACCTATACCGCTAATATCAACAACTTTATCAGGGGGTAAATTAAGCTCAGCTAGTGCCCTTTGCAATGCTGTTAATATACCAAAGTTACCGCAAGCAGGACACCAATCTACCCATAGATCTGTTTTATATTTTGCTTCATTATCAATTTCTGTCTTAAATTTTACCTCACTCACCATAAACCAACACCTCTTTATCAGACTTCTTATCCAAAATATTCCTTACAGCCTGAACTAATTCCATCCTATAAATAGGACGACCTGTATATTTCAAAATAAATTTATTGATAATAAATCCTGTATTGGTTGCAATTGTTTGTGCGGCCTGCCCCATAATATTGTGCTCTACATCAATTATCCTGTTAGGATCAAAATGATCTAATAAACCTTTAATATATTTGGTTGGAAATGGAATAAACATCTTTATATGAAGATAGGCACCTTTATATCCATATGACTTTAATTCTTCAATGGCGTCTAAAGCAGCGCCCTTAACAAACCCCCATCCAATTAATAAATAATCTGCATCATCATCCCCATAATAAATTGCTCTCTTTTCAGGTGGTATTTCTTTATTGGCAATCTCTAACTTTCTCATCCTCTTTTCATACATAGCCCTTCTATTTCCTGACTCTTCACTAATGTGACCCATTTCATTATGCTCATCACCAGTATGCCACATAACAACACCTGATCCAAGAGCTGGTCTTTCACCTATCGTTTCAGATAAATCAAATCTCCTATAAGGCCCTTTAACCTTTGGATCAAAAGTTAGCTTACCCCTCTCTATTTTTATTTTGCTCATATCAGGCATTTGCATTGTTGATATAACATTAGCTAAGAATTTATCTAATAAATGGATTACAGGCAATTGGTATCTTTCAGCATAGTTAAATGCCTCGATAGAATCATAAAAGGCCTCTTCATTATCTCCGCTTGCTATAACCATTCTAGGAAATTCTCCGTGACTTGAATAAAGCGTAAATAGAAGATCGCTTTGACTTCCTCTTGTTGGTAATCCAGTACTTGGTCCCCCTCTTTGATAGTAGGTAATCACAACAGGGACTTCATTATGACCTGCCCAACCTAGACCTTCGACCATTAAGCTATAACCAGGTCCGCTTGTTGCAGTGGCGCTTCTTGCACCAGTAAGAGCAGAACCAATAGCAGATGTGATAGCAGCAATTTCATCTTCCGTTTGAAAAACGGCTATTGAAGAAATAGGTTTGCCATCAATACTAATAGATTGGTGTGCTTCTAGAAATGTGGATTCATCCGCAGCAGGAGTTATTGGATAATATGATTGATATCTAACGCCTCCTACTATCTTGCCCATACCAACAACATCATTTCCGCTTGCCACTATAAATTCATCCGTATTAATAGTCGATTTACAAAGCTTTAAAGGAGAGCCAAAATCATTCTGAACTACTTTTTTGACGTTTTCAGCTATATATTCATTTGCTTTTATAATTCTATCTTTACCTTTAAACCTAATTTCTATTGCATTATTAATTGATTCATCATCTATATCAGCTAGACCAGACACAACACCTATTAAAATACTGCTTTTATATTTCTGAGCCTCAACTGGGTTTATTGAAAACTTATCCTTCAAAGAACCTAAAATACCTTTATAATCTAATTTAATTGGATTTGCATTAAAGTTATCTGCAATAAATTTCACAACATTTTTTATATCAGGTGTTATATTTTCTTTTTTAAAAAAGGTCATCGTCTTTTCATAAACTTCTTTTTCCATGCTTATTATTTGTTCTAGTTTTGTTACTTCACTAGCTAAATCATATACTATAAAGCCGTTTTTTGAAATATCCTTAAAATGAGTAAACACCGTTTCTGCGTCCATAGCACCAATTAAATCAACTGGGTATGTTAAACTTCTTGGAATATTAAATGAAGAAACTGTAGCATGTATATAACTATGCCTTCCCATAATATTTGAATAATATTCTCTATCTGATAACACAGCATAACCCTGCATAGTAAATGCCGATGTTATTATGCTTGAACTTGTTTCTAAACCTGCACCTTGAGGACCTCCAAGCATTAAATGCAATTCTTTCTTAGGCATTTTTATCGCCTTTTATTCTCATACTCTTTACAAAATAGAAGATACTTAAATGTAAATATGTATTTTAAAAAAAAGAAATAAAAAAGCTTTCAAATATAAATAATTTTTATTTTATTAATGCTTTTCTTTAAGTTTTTTAATCAAAATTGGAACAAACTGATAAAGGTCTGCTACTATTCCATAATCAGCATTCTTAAATATTGGAGCCGTTTTATCGTTATTTACTGCAACAACAAGCTTTGCATCTGTAATGCCTGCTAGATGTTGCGGAGCGCCACTAATGCCTAAAGCTACATACAATTTAGGCGCAACTTTTTTCCCACTAAGACCTACCCAATGATCTTCTGTTAGCCACTTCAAGTCAGATGCTACAGGCCTTGAACAACCTATTTGAGCACCTATTAAATCCGCAAGATCAAATGCTATCTTTAGATCATCCTTATTCTTAAATCCTCTTCCAACACTTACTATAAATTCGGCTGATTCTATATTAACTCCGCCTTTTACTTTTTCCTTTCTTTCTTTAACCACAACTTTATTCTGTTGACTAATATTTAATTCTTCTAAACTACCATTTGATTTACCTTCACTTTTTGGTGTTTTTCTAGCTGCAACAAGCAGGATTGATGGTAGTTGTGATTCTTCTGTTTCAATTGCTCTTCCGCTTAAAAATCCCCTCTTGAATGATATTTTTCCATTTGAAACGTTTATATCATAAACATCTGTAGACATGGGTAAATCGTATAGCCCCGCTAACCTTGAAAATGCATCTTTTAAGTTTTTACTGGTAATTCCTAATATTAATTTTGGCTTCAAACTATCATATAGATATTTTAATCCATAAAATATCGTTTCTGGATCATCAGCTTTTAATTTGTATACTTTATCAAAATATTTTAACAATTTATCATTTTCACTATTACCATATGTAAACCCGACTGAAGTTCCTAATTTATTTGCTATAGTTAACAATTCTGATGCATCGCTTTCCTTTTGAACAACAACTATTGCATCTACCATATTTATCACCTTAATGCCTTAAAGCACCTTCTTGCTCAAGTGCTGCTATTAATTTATCTGCGGTTTCTTCTAGAGATTTTCCTTCTATCATTGTTTGCTTTCTCTTTACTGTTAAGACCCTTGCTTCTACCAACTTCTTCTTTTGACGTTGTACTCCTACTAGGTCTGAAACCTTTACTACGTGCTGAGGCTTTTTAGAAGCCATCCTTATCTGGATTAAAGTTGGTGGCTTTGGAGAATTTATTTCTCTTGTAACACTTATCACAGCAGGCAATTGGGTTTCAACAACTTCAACAAAATCTTCTAAATCTCTTTCAACAACAGCTTTATTACCATTTAGATCTATTTTTCTTGCAAAGCTAACAAATGGTAAATTCATCTTCGTGGCAACACGGCCTGCTACTTGGCCGGAAAATCCATCAACAGTTGCTTCTCCTGCTAAAATTAAATCCGGTTTTATATTAAACTTATTAATTATTGAAACTATAGCGGAAGCTGTAGTTATTTGATCTCCAGGGGTAATACTATCATCTTCTAAAATAATTGCTTCATCAACACCTTTAGCTAAGCCTTCTTGAACTGCCATTTTAATATCTTTATCCCTTTTACTTATTGGACCCCATGTAGAAACAGTAACTGAATAAATCTTGCCTTTTAATATATCCTTTAACCTAGTGGACTCTTCTATTGCATTTCTATCTACATCAGAAAGTTTTAATGGTATATTATCAAAATCGACGCTACCATCTTGCAAAGATCTAATCATTTCTGGGTTAAGCGCAGATTTTAGCAACACAACTATGTCTCCCAATTCTTCTCACCTATATAAAACATATTAATCAGGAGAAATAAAAATAAAAACATGTAGGGTTTATAATATTAATAAATCAAGTATTTAAAAATACCTTCTAAAATGAAAACTTAAATACCTGTACATGCTTAACTCCATCAATTTCCAAAACCGAATCTGGATTTACTATGCCTTCTTTTATTGCCTTATCAACTATTCTTTTACCTGTTAAAATTAAGATATCGGCGGATTTCATGTATAATAATGCTTCTTCATCATCTGCCAGCTTATTACCATAAAATATGGGTGAAACATCGATTACTAATCCATCTCCGCTAGAAAATTTATGTCCTATTATCTCTTTATCTGCTATTGAAACCATTATTTCTCCTGTTTCAAGGTCTGTAGCATTGATATAATAGCTCATGATAAATTACCATAGTTATGTTTGAACCAATCTATCCTTAAATTCCGTAAACGGGTGAACTAATGCCTTCGATTTAATCTCTATTGGTCTTTTTGCTGGCGGATATTGCAGATAGCCGGGTAGTATTTTCTCTATTCTACTTTCCATTGGTTCTATTGATATATTTCTGTAGAATATTCCGAGCGGTATCCTTTCTCCCCATTCTGTCATTTTTTCTAAAATTTTTGATGATTTTCTATCAAAGTCTTCTTGGGAAGCTATAGTAGGATCCCATGAAGGATCTTCTGTATTTAGATAATAAATTCTCTTTTCATACCATTCCTTTGTCATTATATCATTATAAGTTGGACATGGCTGTAAAACATCAATTAATGCTGTTCCCTTGTGCTGTATACCAGCTTTAATTAATTCTCTTAATTGGTCGATGTGGTATGCATATGCCCTTGCTATAAAAGTATAACCGCTTGCAAATGCCAACAAAGGCGGATTTATCTGAGTTTGTATGTTTGGAGAATCTAAAGCTTTAGTCTTAACCCATAAAGGTAGGGTTGGTGCTGCCTGACCTTTTGTTAATCCATATACTTGGTTATCATGTAGAATAACAGTTATTTGCAAATTTCTTCTTCCCAATGCAACGAAATGGCCTGCTCCTATACCCAATAAATCTCCATCTCCGCTTGCCACTATAACGGTTTGCTCCGGATTTGCTAGTTTAATACCTTCAGCTACTGGTATAGGTCTACCATGTAATGAATGCACGTTAGAAGTTTTCAAATAATATGGTATTCTGCTTGAACACCCTATGCCCGATACTACTGTTGTTTTTTCTGGAGATAGATCTAAATCTGCAAAGGCTCTTTGTATTGCTGTTAATATACCAAAGTTACCACAGGCAGGGCACCATTGAACCCAGGCATTACTTTTATAATCAGACCAATTATGCACCATCATTTATCACCTTAAAATCTTCATTTTTCTCTATCATAGCCTTTATCGCCTTATACGCCTCATGTTCCATAATAGTCCTCCCAGTTAATTTAACTATCTTTTTCTTTATTTCATATCCAGTGTACATCCTAATAGCCATAGCCAATTGGGACATGGCGTTTGCCTCTACGTCTATTACTACATCAGAAGAATTTAAAATCTTTGAAACAAGTTCTTTGGGGAAAGGCGACATAACCCTTAAGTGTAATAACTTGGCTTTTATTCCATCTTTTTCTAATAAATTCAAAGCATCCAATATAGGACCTTTAGCTGATCCCCAGGAAACTATAGTAATCTTAGAATCGAGATCTCCATATAATGAAGCTTTAACGCTATCAGGTATTTCTTTTTCTGCTATTTCAAATTTTTTAACTATTTTTAATAACATCTTTTCTCTAGTATATGGATCCTCAGTTTGCATTCCATACTCATTGTGTGCCAAGCTACTAACCCACATTAATCTTTTCCCTAGAGGAGCTCTTGGACTTATATAATCGTCTGTTATTTCATATCTTTTATATTCCTCATGACCTTCATCTAATACAAATTTTCCTCTATCAATGGGGATTAATTGAGGATCTACATCTTCACTGTCGAAGCTCATCATACTAGAAGCAAGATATTTATCTACTAAATGAATTACAGGTGTTTGATACCTCTCTGCCCAGTTCAATGCCCTTATAGTATCATAATATGCTTCTATATGATCACCACTTGCAATAACTATTTTTGGAGTATCTCCATGACCTGCAAATATTGAATGCAATAAATCTTGTTGTCCTTGTCTAGTTGCCTCACCTGTACTTGGGCCAGCTCTCATCCAAACTGTTATAACGACAGGTGCCTCGATCATTACTGCAAAGCTTATTGCTTCACTCATTAAAGAAAGACCAGGACCACTCGTTGTTGTTGCTGTTCTAGCACCGGCTAATGCACCACCTATTGCCATATTTAAAGCCGCTAACTCATCCTCTGCCTGGAAAGATAATACACCTAGTTTATCAACACCTAATTCTTTTGCTGACCATTCATCAAGTTTGAAATGCCTGTGATCTCCAAGATAAAAAGCTTCGTCTTGTGCCGGAGTAATTGGATAATAAGTTTCTAAAGTAAGTCCACCTGCCAATTTGCCCATAGCAACTATATCATTTCCTGTCGCAACCATCCTTATTCTATTTCGGTTTGGTCCATCTGGAATTGGCTTTCCCATGCCAAAATTTTCTTTAACATACTCATAAGCCACGCTCGCTGCCATCACATTTGAATCTATTATTGATTTTCTGCCTGCAAAATAGTAGTTTATTGATTTTGCAACGGTTTCAACGTCAATCCCTAATAATGCAACAGAAGCAGTTATACTCATTGTGTTAACTGTTTTTGCTACAGAAACGACATTTGTCTTTAATTTTTCTGCAGTCGTTTTTAACAAATTTTTTAATGGTAAGCCAATAGTTCTTACACCTTGACCTGATAGATATTTTATAACATCAGAAACTACAGGTTCTACTCCTAGCCCCTTAAGGTTTTTTTCTACTCTTTCTTTTACTTCTGGTTCCATAGGTGCAATTTTTTCCATACGAGTATTTAGTATGTCTGTATCGTAAATTACAAAACTTTTCGGAGAAACTTCATTATAATGTGTAAATATTGTTTCTGCATCTAATGCCAACAAACTATCTACTGGTAATCTCACACTTCTTGGTCTGTTCATCTTAACTCTAACATTATAATAACTGTGCGCTCCCATTATATTACTATGATACTCTCTGATACCGAAAACATCGTATCCCTTTATCATAAATGTTCTAATTAGCATCTGACCTGAAGATTCTATTCCACCACCTTGTGGACCACCGATCATTACTGAGAGATCAACTTCTTCGCTCAAGTTTGGTCACACCCTTTTTACAAATTATAATAGGACTTTTTATATATATAAAATAAACTTGTATCGATTCTGATTATACGAACATATTTTACAATTTTTATATCATAAAAGAGAGACTATGGTTTTTATTATGCAAAAAAACTTAAGCAATTTTTATCAAAAAATTCACTATCATTGAAATTAAATCTTTCATTATGGAATCTTTGTTCTAAACTTTAGAGTTAACGCTATTTATTGCCATTAAATTTGTTCTCTACCTATTCTGCAATCCTTAAGAATTCAGAAAATACAGCAATATATGATAGGAGGAAACAAAAAATGTCGTGGTCAGGCTGGGACTTTTACAGAAGAAGAACACCAAGTTGGGCCAGAGCATGGAGACACAGAGGTTGGCTAAGACCAATGATACTATTTTTGTTATCTAAAAAACCAATGAATGGAGTTGAACTAATGAATGAAATACAAATATCTACTATGGGCAATTGGAGACCATCTCCAGGCAGTTTGTATCCAATATTATACGAGCTTACGGATGAAGGATTAATTGTTAAAGGAGATGATGGTAAATATAAGCTTACGGATGAAGGCAAGGAATTTGTTAAGGCAACCTGGATGGCTTTTTATGTTTCCCCGGATCCATCTTTTATGATAGAAAATATCAATAGCTATTTAGATATATTGGAAAACTTAATCAAGGAAAACAAAGACATGCTATCTATATATAAGGAAAGTTTAAAGAAACTAAAAGAAAGAATAGACCATATATTGAACCTTAAATCCTAGCCATTCCTCTATTATAACTATAATGCATCTGTTTGTTCTGATCTAAATACTCATAATTATTTTGATCAAATAATCTACTATATTCTCTTCTCATATCATCATTTACTAAATGCAAATACAACTGAGTTACCTTTATATCACTATGCCCTAACAATCTTTGTAAAACAGGTAAGCTCATCCCTCTTCTCAAAGCTTCTGTAGCAAAGGTATGTCTCAGTACGTGAGGTCTTATTTTTCTTGGATCTAAATTGGCTCTAATAGCCAAGCTTTTTAGCCTTTTATATACAGCTTGGTATGTCATACCTATTATGTTTTGCCTTTTATTACCATATATAGAATATGCTGTTTGCAAAGCCTGCTTACTAATAGGCCCCATAAATACGATCCTTTCTTTATTGTACTTTCCCAAAATCCTAATTTGGCCTGATTGAAAATCTATATCATCCCATCTTAAATTTAAGAGTTCTCTAACTCTAATCCCTGTCTCTGTCATTATTGAAATTATTAATAAATCATCTAAATCCCTTATTGAATTAACAAGCCTACCAACTTCTTCCCATGTTAATGCATAGCTAAAGGACTGCTTCCTTGCATTCATTACTGGTATGTTTTCATTTAAACCTAGCCAAACCAAAAATCTTCTGACAAATATAGAATAATAGTGTATAGTGACTTCAAAATTTTTGCCATTTTTCGAGTTTGCAAACCCATGCTTTCTTACAAAACTAATCCATTGTAAATAATTCTCATCGTTTATTTGATCAATTTTTTTATTATTTCCAATAAAATTTATAAACTGCTTAATAGCTGCTCTGTACGATTTAATTGTATGTTGAGATGCTCCAGAAGCTTCCAATTCTTGAAGAAACAATCTAGATGCTTCTTCAATAGTTATGTTTGATATTTTAATTTTTGGTATACTTATCTTTGACAATACATATCCCTATTTGACTTATTTGTTACATAAAAAAGTAAAGCAGTACTAGATAGTATTACATTATTTTTAAGGATAACATTAAATTTTTCCTTTCAATTCTTTTAATAAGAAAATAAAAAGGATCCATATAAGAATTAATTTTAATTAGATATATAAATGTTAAAAGAAGAGTCCCTGATAAGATATCTATGATAACGCTCTACTAATTAAATATCTAAGCCTTTAAAACTTGGTGTTTACTGATGAACTATATAAGGTGTAAGTATTGTGGCTCGACAAATATAATTTGGGATCACGAATTGGGTCATTTAGTCTGTAAAGACTGTGGGGCAGTACTAGAAAGTATTTATGATGATTCTATGTACATAAAAAAAGAAGATAATAGAACTAAAAAATATAATCCTCTAACAAGAAGTGAAAATATAAAGCCACAAAGAAATATTGAAAGAAATATTGAGAATATTTCACCAAAAATAATCAAAAGAGGTAAGATTTTAAAATTAAATCATGGGAAAATAAGCATAAGCTCTATCATAGACCAAAAGCTTAACAAGATTGAAAACAATAAAGATTTTAAAATTTCTTATCAGATATTACAGAATTATCCTACATTAAAATCTAGAACAAAAAGGAATAAACATGCTATAGCATTATATGCGCTATACAGATCTTATAACTATTCAAAGATGCATTCAATAAATTTGGTATCTAAAGAACTCGGAATTTCTAAATATACATTAAAAAATATTTTATATAAACAAAGAAAAACTCTTGATAACTATATTGCTGAATTAGCTCATGTTATAGAAAATAATTTAAAAAGCAAACCTTAAAAGATGTTAAAAAAACTAATAAGGTTTCATCATAACTAATATATGAGGATTGATATGGAAAGTTTCGACACAGATCCTTCGAAATCTATAAAAGAAATTCATATATCATTATATGATGAAATTATAGAGAAAATTAAATCTAGATATCCGAAGAAGAAAGGAAAGCTTTATGAGAAAGAAATAAAGTCAATTGAATTAACCTATAACATAATTAATTCAAAAACTATTCAAGCTATAAAATTAGGAAAAATACTAGAAAAAATACACCCTTTCTATTGGGGTCTCATAGAAATAAATTTTGATAAAAAAGAAATAGTTAAATCTATTAATTGTATCAAAAAGGCCAGAAAAAATGCCAAGGAAATTTGGATAAATTATAGAAACAATGTGTTAGCAGCTGATAATCCAAAAGAAATTAAAATTGTTGCAAGGGAAGCTAGGGGTAGGATGCTATCTTATATAAAAAGATGCTCAAAATCATTAGAGTACCTAAAAAATTTAATTATTTTTTTGAATGATCTACCTGGTATAATGGTCAATAGAAAGACTATAATAGTTTCTGGCCCACCAAATGCTGGCAAATCGACATTTGTTTCAAACGTTAGCTCTGCTAAGCCTGAAATAGCTTCTTACCCATTTACTACAAAGAAGATAATTATAGGTCATTATAAAACTGGTAACGAGCTAATTCAAATTATCGATACCCCAGGATTGCTTGATAGACCATTAGATCAAATGAATAAAGTGGAAAGACAAGCGATATCAGCATTAAAGTTCCTAGATGGGATTGTTTTATTTATATTAGATCCAGCAGAAGGTGCATATATGGATATAAAAAATCAAGTAGATATAATAAAAGAAATTAAAGATTTAATTGCTAATAAACAAATTTATATTGTAATCAACAAAATAGATTCGTTAAACTCAGAAATTATTGATAAAGTCGAAGAAGAAATAAAGCACCTTATAGATAATTTAGGTATAGACATAAATAATATTTTTAAAGCCTCTTTAAAAAACAAAGAGGATTCAATCAATATATTAAAAAATATAATAACCTATTTAAATCCATCCTCTTAGTTTCATAGCTCTTACAACTTTATCAACGGCTATGCCATAAGCTGCCATTCTCAAATTGTGCCTATCATGATCTAATTTATTTTCCCAGAAGTTCCATATCATATTTAAATTGTTAGTCATTTTTTCTATTAATCTGTTCTTTGCTTCTTCTTCAGTTATCCAACCACCCATTCTGTTGTTAACCCACTCTATATGACTCATTATTACCCCACCGCTGTTTGCTAGCGTATCTGGTACTATCACTATCCCTCTCTTTGTTAGTATTTCTTCAGCTTCAGGTGATGTTGGGCCATTAGCTCCTTCAACTATCAACCTAGCTTTAATGCGTGGTGCGTTCTCTTCTGTTATAACGTTTTCTATTGCTGCAGGAACTAAAATATCAACATCTAATTCCAATAATTCTTGGTTTGATATTTTCTTTTCATAATTTGGATAATCAACGACAAACATGCTGTGTTTTTTATCTAGTGTTCCTTTTATTTCATCAGGATTAAATCCTTTGCTACTGTAAATACCACCTTTAACATCAGCTATTGCTATGATATTAGCGCCCATTTCATGAAGGAATTTTGATGTATATAGACCAACATTACCAAATCCTTGTATAGCAACAGTTTTTCCTTCTATATCACCAAATAATTTCTTTGCCGCCTCCCTTGCTACACTGGCTACACCTAAACCTGTGGAGAAAATTCTGGTCCTTAGTCCGCCTAATTCTAAAGGTTTACCAGTCACTACTCCAAACAATTGGGAATCGTATCTTCCTGAATACTCGTCCAAGAACCATGCCATAGTTTGTGGATTAGTATTCACATCAGGTGCAGGAACATCTCTATCAACACCTACAAACTTGCTGATTCCTGCAAAATATTTTCTTGATAATGTTTCAAGCTCTCTTGCACTTAATTGGAATGGATCTACCTGTATTCCCCCCTTTGCTCCTCCATATGGGATATCAGCTAATGAATTCTTCCATGTCATCCACATCGCAAGTGCCATAACTTCACTTAAATTTGTTTCTGGATGATATCTTACCCCTCCCTTATAAGGCCCTAATGCGCTGTTGTGTTGAACCCTCCATCCGGTAAAAATTCTGAGCTTACCATTATCCATCTTAACTGGTATTTTTACCTGAACTATTCTTTCGGGTGTTGAAAGCATCTCATATTCTTCTTCACTTAAGCCTAGAATATCAACCGCGAGCCTTAACTGCTTTTTTGCTTCCTCATACGGATCTTTACCAGCTGGCAATATACTCGCCTCAGGATACAATAGTATTTTTCAACCTATAAAAAGGTTTGTAGCCCAGTATTGAACAGGTCATATTTGTGTATTTTACGTGGGATAATTATCTGTTGATGGAAATAAGATAGTATCTACTTTTGTACCATCTCTTACTAGCTTCGGTATTATTTATTATGATTTCTAAATAAATCATATTTAGGCAAATATATTAAATTTTTAAATAAACATATCCGTTTTTTATAAACTCCATTAATTTAAGCATACCAGAACTTGCTAATAGCAGCCCATCAACTAAATCATTAAAAGATAGCCCGTACTTTCTTAAGGAGACGCTACATATCCATATCTTAACATCTGATCCCATGACTTCCTTTAAAGTTTCTAAATTATATTTATCAAAATTTCCTTTTAAAAACTGCATAACTCCAACATCGTTAACTACTACATTAATATCTTTTTCTGAGTCTTTTAATGAATCTATTATATCATACAAACTTGAAATTAATGTTTTAAACTTTTGCTGATCGTTACTATCAAAGTGAAGAACAATCTTTATTTCATTCACTATGCATCACCTCTTAGTTAATGAAGCTTAAAAAGAATTTATCTTTTAGCATAATATTATAAAATTATTCTTAACCTGATTCTCTTATAAAAAAAGTAATATAAAATTTACCAATAATTTTTTAGCTTATCCTATTTAAAAAAGCCTCTAGAATTTTCTTCATGATAGCTTCCTCTATAAATCCCTTTATATGGCTCCATGGAAATGGTTCGTGTTTTTCTCTAATAGCGTTTTCAGCCAAACCGTTATTCAATGCCCTTCTCCAAGAAGGCTTACCTTGACCTATAGATACATCTATTAAATGTTTTAAGACGTTTCTATCAGATAATGATATACCTCCTTGAATTAACGCATAAAAAGGATCATATATAGTTATATCATCATACAAAGCGTTTTCCCTTATATATTTAATTTTTTCTTTCATATTTTTCTCGCTATTCATTGGTAACCATTGTAAGGGAGTCCTAGGCTTGATTACTAATGGGTTAACACTCAAATGAATTTTTTTAACTCCTATCTTTTTAATTTCTTTTGTTAATTCTACCATTTCCTTTAAATCTTCCTTATTTTCCCCTGGAATGGAAACCATTAAATAGAGCTTTAGATTCATATTATACTTCTTAGCATATCTAGCAACATTTATAATATCATCATTAGATATATTTTTCCCCAGCGCATTTCTAATTCTTTCAGAGCTTTCTGGAGCGATGGTTAATGTTAATTGCCTTAGTTTAGAAATCATTTTTATTGAGTCCTCATCTAACAACTCCGCTCTTAGAGAAGGTAAAGAAATGTCTATTTTATTTTCGATACTATATTTAAGAATTTCTTTAAACCTTGGGTGAGAATTCAGCGTTAGGCCCATTAAAGTAATCTTTTCTCCATACCTAGAATTAAGCTCATTAATTTCTTTAATTATATCATCATATTCTTTATATCTAACAGGCTTTGTTATATAACTTTCCATACAAAATAAGCAATTAAATGGACAACCCCTCATGGCTTCTACCGCTAAAGTAAATTTAGCTTCTTTACTTAAGATTCTTCTATAATCAGATTTAAATATGCTTTTTGCTATAGCTTCCTCTGTTTCTATCTTACCTAATTTTGGAACATAAATCCCTCTCTTTGGCTCGATAGAATCATTTCGTATAATATCAATGAGATCATCCCATACTGCTTCTAAATCTCCAATAATTTCTATATCTGACAAATCTCCTAAAGGTTCTGGATTTGCTGTTACAGTAGGCCCGCCTAGGATTATCTTTGGCTTTTCTCTTCTTATTGAATAAATTTCTATATTGCTGCTCATTAATGCCTTTATAATATTAACATAATCTAATTCATAATGAATTGGGACGATAATATAATCAAAGTTTTCTAAGTTCATCCTATTTTCTAAGCTTCTCAATCTACCTGTATTTTCATCTCTAATATCAATAAAAAACCTTTCTACATAGATGTCATCAATATCATTAAGAAGGAAATAAATTCTATGATATATTAAAGAAGACATAGCTATATTGTAGTTTGATGGGTAAAATAATGCTATTTTTTTCATTCCTTTTCTAAATTTTTTCTTAACTAATCCTTTTTCAATAATTGTCTGATTTTTCATAACTCGTCTACTTTATTTCTATCTAACAACTAATTTATAATATTTATAAATGGTGTTATTTACTTTTTATATAACTTCATTTTTATATTTTTATTAACTTAAGTCTAACTTTGATGTTTTAATCTTCTATAGCTCAAAGTTAACAACTTTTGTCTTAAAACTATGATACATTTTTTATCTTAAGTATTTTAAAATTAAAAACCTTTTCTAATTAAAGATAAATTCAATAAGCTATTTTAATTAGCCTTGAGTTGTTAATTTCTTTCTATATCTTTTTATTAGTTTTTAATTTCTGTGCAAATTCCAAATTACACACTTTTTATTTACAGCATCTAAAAATTTAAAAACCTCCATATATTTCTTCTCTTACATCTGGATCTACATAAGCTCCCAAATAAATTTTAAACCCTTCTCTTTTAAGAAGTTTTGCTTCCTCTCCAAAAACTCTGCTTCTAATTTCTGGTACCCAATAAAAATCCTGAGAATTTACTTGAATTTCCATAAAATAATCGCAAGAATCGTCATCACCAGTTAATTTGCCATGTTTTACACATAAACCTATAAATGGATAAACTACGTGAGGTCTCCACATTGCGCAATTTCTGCATTTTTTATTTGATTCCGTTTTCCTCACCTTTATTGCTATTAACTGCTCTCAATATTAAAATTTTATAAATTATAAGATCCTAAGTATTTTACTATTTTATATATAAAACTATTTTAAAACAAAAATAATTATTCTCTTCACATTACTATTGCTCAAGGTAAATTCCTTAATTAAATTAATATGCTATATTACAGAGGCGAAATAAACTTTTATTACTAAAATATTTATATTAGTTACAGATATATTAACTAAGAGGCGAAATAAATGTTTAGAAGATTGTCTGTTATAGGAAAAATATTTGATAAAAGAAATTCTGCGATAGTTATGGTTGATGATAAGCCAATATTAATAGTTAAGTATAAAGACCAGTTTTATGGTATGGATGCCGTTTGCTCTCATATGGGCTGTGGTTTACTAAGTGATGTTTCAGATAACATAGCTGCTTGTCCTCTTCATGGAGCAAAATTTGATGTTATAAGCGGAAAGATGATTGTCCCGCCTCAAATAAAACCTGAAGTTCCATGCGAATTTAAAAGGGATAAGTCAGTCAATTTAAAAACATATAAAGTTAGACTAAATAATGATGGATTTATTGAAATAGATATTTAATTCAAAAATAAATTTTATCAGTTTATAAATCCTTAGAAAACATAGATACTAGGGAGTAAGGCATGTTCAATTCAAGAGTTGAGATCAAGAAAATAAGTCCATCAAAGTTACAGGGAGCTAAAGTAGTCGAAGCAAATAATGATAAGATCCATATAACATTTGATTTAATAGAAAATTTGTTTAATGTTAATGAAGGAGATAAAATAGAACTATATATAGATAATAAGAAGCCTGAAAATATTGAGTCATATGATTTTTGTGCTCATGGATATTTGGTTAAACCTGAAGATCAAGCTAAGATTACAATTCTATCCCTTTGGGGAATTTTATTTCAATTTGATCCGCCTATAGGACTAAATTATAATGAAAAATATTATTTGTGCCTTAGAAAATCATAACTCTTCTGATCTTTGTTCTAAACGATAAAGTTTGTTGTTTCTTTATCATAAAACAATAAGGTTTATCCTCATAAGATTATTTGATAGTAACCTTAGGCTTTCAAGACACACATAATATTAGATATAAACTCACATCGTATCCCTTATTTCTTTCCTTATTGCAGTCTACATGAGGGGATCCTATGAAGATGTAGGATTTTCATTAAGCGCTTCCCCACCATTGCCTTAGGGTTCATTGAGGTACTATTCAACACAATATCAAATTAAAAACCTATAAATTTAGCAAAAAGCAATGCTAAATTATCAAACAATAAAATCTTACATTTTATTTGATGGAGTTATTTAAGCATCTTTTTAATAAAAGCTTTATAAATTAAATAGATATCGAAATCTTCCAAATTAAATCGCCTGCATAATGCAAATTTTGTATAGCCCTACCTTTGGCTTTTTGGTTTATTGATTCATTTATTTTATCGCTACTCAATAAAGCCTTACCTACCATCACTGGTATCGATTTCTCAATATCAAAAGCAAAAACTATATCACCTTCTTTAAATTTCCCTCTAATTCCTTTAATTCCTGGCAACATCAGATCAGCTCCTCTAGAAACTGCATTTGTTGCTCCTCTATCTATTATTACTCCCTGGGCCCAAGAACTATCTTTTTTTAGCATATATATTAATGTAGGAAAAATTAAATTGTCTATTTCTGTCAAAGTGGCAATACCATTAATTACATATATAATTATATTTTCATATTCTACTCTTTCAACGTTTTCCCATTCTATGTTTAATTTAGAATATAATTTTTCTACTCTCTCTTTTAACTCCTTTGCAGACTTCTTAGAAAGTAGATAACGTTTACTTATTTTTATCTTATCAGACATATACATCTCCTTATTTTAAATTTTTAGCCAAGAATTAAAATATTTTAATCCAATATCCAAATAAGTCCTGCGCCCCTCGTTAGACCCGTTGCTCATCATAGTTTTACTCTGAATTTGAATGCCTATCATTGGGGCCATTATTTATTTATTACGAAAGAAGTTTAAATTTCATTAGTGAAAATACAGAAAGACTTTAAATAACCTAGTTAGTCTTTATAACTCAGTGATACAGAGGAGAAATGTAATGGCTGAAAATTCACATTTACAATCAAACACGTTTAAGGTAATAGCTGATTACGTAAATTCAAGTGTATTAGTAAAAATGAAAGGGAATAGAGAAATTAAGGGTATACTTACTAGCTATGATCAACACCTCAATTTGGTTTTAGAAAAAGCTGAAGAGCTCGAAGGCAAAACATCTAGACCTCTCGGATTAGTATTATTAAGAGGAGATAATGTTATAGCTGTAAGTCCTGCTGGGTGAATAGATTGACGAAAGGTACTCCGTCTAGAGGGCTACATAGCAAAGGCAAAACTCATATAATTTGTAGGAGATGTGGAAGAAGAGCTTTTAATGTAGCAAAGGGATATTGTGCAGCCTGCGGATATGGAAAAAGCAAAAAAATAAGAAAGTATAGCTGGCAAAATAAAAAAGTTAACCGCATAAGAATTGTATAAGGTGTTAATTTTGAATGAAAATTGGAACAAAAGCAAAAGCAAAATTAAGTCTATTTTAGAAAATAAAGGTCTTGATTCAATAATATTAACTGGACAAGCAAATATAATATACTCAACTGGAATGAGAGACCCCACAGAAATCTTAATTCTATCTAATAAATGCCCTGATTATTTACTAACATCTACATTAGATTACTTTAGGATGCTAAGTAGAGCTCCAAAGGATATATTGTTAAAGGCATTTTATAGGCCAGGAGAAAAAGGAACAGAACCACCTATATCCAAGAGTGATCTTATTGAAGGAGGTCTATTAGAAGCAATTAAATCTATATCAAGCCAATGTGGAAATAAAATAGGGGCTGATTTAATTTGGAGCAATTATAATATTGGAAAATATTTAACTGAAGAATTAAAAGTTATAGACATTAGCAATGATATCATTAAAATCAGGTCAACAAAGGATGATTGGGAAGTTGAAAATATAATAGAATCAATTAATGCAAGCGAAAAGGCTTTAAGAAAGGCATTAGATTCCTTAGAAAACCATCCTACAGAAAGCCAAGTTGAAGCAACATTCTATAGCTCATTGATGGAACAAGGTGCATGGGGAGAAGCTTTTCCAACAATTGTCGGATTCTATGAAAACACAGCCTTACCTCATTATAATCCTGGAAAAGTAACGTTAGAAAGACCAGGTCCTGTTTTAATAGACTTTGGGGCTAATATGAATGGTTATTTAAGCGATATGACAAGGTCACTATGGTATGGCGATGGAGGAAAAGAGTATAAAAAATTAATAGAAACTGTTGGAGAAGCCCAATCTGAAGCAATGGATGTAATGAAACCTGGAATAGAAGCTTGGGAACCTGATAGTGCTGCTAGAAAAATCTTTGACAAACAAGGAATTACTAGGTATTTTAACCATGGATTAGGCCATGGAGTAGGAGTTGAAATACATGAATTTCCATATTTAAGACCTAACTCAAAGGATCTACTTGAACCTGGAATGATAGTTACAGTAGAGCCAGGAATTTATTACCCAGGACTTTATGGAGTTAGAATAGAAGATATGATGTATATAACTAAAGAAAAAGCTAGATTAATTTCAAGATTTTCAAGAATTTTAAATTAAATATTATAAAGTAAAATATTTACTTAAATCCTTTAATTTAAAGAGTTTTGTTTTGAGGCTGTAGGGATAATGATATGGCTTTATTTCTGTTGTATTTTTTAATTTGGTTCCATGCCAACAACATCAAAATACCTGGTATGATATATATGATTGTTACTATACCTGCTACAATTTCTACTATACCTAAAAGTAACGCTGGATTTTCTGCCTTTTCTGGTAAATCATGAGATAATGGTAAATAAACAAACGGAAAACTAATTAATCCCAATATTAAAAAAACTAAACCATAACCATAGAGCACATTAACTAACATGCTTTTTATATTAGATATAGTTATATTGCTGGGTAATTTATAATAAGAGATTGTTATGTTATATATATCTTTATTAGGTATTGTACTAACAGAATAACCTGCGATAATCATAATAATAGCGAAAAACATTGCAATTGCAATAGAAGATATCACTAGACCTCTTCCCGGTATAGACTTATACATTTGTTGCATTTTATCCCCGCTAATTAATAACAAAGCTTGCTTATATTTTATTTCACTTATGTTTTAAACAATATAAAACATAAGGTTTTATTAATTAATGATTAGTTGTATATTTTAATTTTAAGTTAAATACTTCCTAATAAAAATAGTAAACTTTAACTCTGTAAAACAGCAATTTATTAAAGTAATGATTAGACATTTAACTATCGCTATGGCCTTAAAATTGTAAATAACTATTTAAAGTAACTTAGAATCTAAAATTAAAAGGGGATAAAAGATTAATGAGAACAACATAAAGTTTAGAGTAACAAGATATCCAGAGAGAGCATCATACAATAAAAATGAACTTATTGATTTTCTAAACAAAAACTTTTTATGTCATGTAGGATTCATATATGATGGGGTACCATATGTTATTCCAATGTTATATTCTAATGATGATAATTACATTTATCTGCATGGCTCTCCTGAAAGCAGAATTGTAAATGTTTTAAAGGTAAATGGGATAGTATTAGCTGAAATGGTTAAAGATAATTCAGTTAACTATG
>PNIA01000009.1 GCA_002877855.1 Caldisphaera sp. | reverse complement strand
ATCAGTTTTGAACAAACTATTAATATATGAATAAGGGAAGAATTTAAATTTTCAGTAAAATTAAAAACTTAAATAAAAACATAATTAAGAACAGTATATGAGAACATGGGGAAAAGGGGAACTCTTTCATAATTTAGTAAGGTTGATCTATTTAATATGCTTGATATAAAATGTTTGCAGAGGTAAAATAATTTAATACCCCTCTCAAATAGTATAGATTAGGATCATGGCGATAAACTTGAGGATTACATTATCTTGGGAATATTGTGATATTTGTAAAAGAAGGGTAGCAACAAGCAATTGCAGGATAGATAACAAAGAATTTATAAGAGTATGCCCTTACTGCAAAACTTTACTATCAGATATAATAGATTGCGGAGATAAAACAGCTAAAAAGTATCAAAGAAGGTCAACAATTAAAAATAGTAAAGGTATTAATGAAACGCTCTTAGAGAATATAGATAGATATTTAAAGAATACAAAAAGGAGTTAATAATTGCAAAATACAATAGATTGGGGGCGAGGTAAGTGGTGCAGAGTTCAATGATGTTTTGCCCAAAATGTGGAAGTATAATGAAGCCAAAACATATAGAAGGCAAAACGTATCTAGTTTGCCCAAAATGTGGATATAAAATAGAAGCTGATCAAAATAGCTTGTCGAATGCTTTAAAGGTAAAAGAAAAGATCCAGCACACTCCTAAAGATAAGACCATAGTTATCGACTCCGATTCTCCACCTCCGACAGCACAGGTATTAAAGGGTAGTATAAGATGTCCTAAGTGTGGTAATGATGAAATATTGGCTTGGATGATGCAAACAAGAGCTGCAGATGAGCCTCCAACAAGATTTTATAAATGTAAAAGATGTGGATATACTTGGAGGGAATATGCTTAACAGTTAAATAAAACCTAGATCTTAAATGTAATTACTAATAAAGCTTTATATTTAGCGTATATTAAGTAGTTTTGAGCCAAGCAGGTGAGGAGAAATGAAATACATTGTTGCATCAGCATGGCCATATTCAGATTTCATTCCACATTTAGGAACTGTTCTTCATTTATTAAGCGCAGATGTATATGCAAGGTATCTTAAAGCATTAGGAAATGATGTCATATTTGTTACAGGCAGCGATGAGCATGGAACTCCAATAGAATTAGAAGCAAGGAAAAGAAAAGTTAAACCTAAAGAATTAACTGACCAAGTTCACGAATACATGGTAAATTTATTTAAAGAGTTCAATTTTGATTTCAGTTTATTCTCAAGAACAGAAAGTGAGGTTCATAAAGAATTCGTTAAAGAATTTTTAATGAAAATTTATGAAAAGGGCTATATTTTTCCAATGGAAGAAGAGCTTCCTTATTGTTTAAATGATAAAATGTTTTTGCCAGATAGATATGTTGTAGGAACATGCCCTTATTGCGGATTTGATCAAGCTCATGGCGATCAATGCGATAAATGCGGTAGGTTATTATCACCTAGAGATTTGATAAACCCTAGGTGTTCTTTATGTGGATCAACTCCTGTTTGGATAAGGACAAAAAATTACTTTATAGACTTATCTAAGGTTCAAGAGAAGTTACTTAACTGGCTTATTAATAATAGTGAATTGGATGATAATGTTAAAAATTATAGTATATCATGGGTAAAGCATGGATTGAAGCCGAGAAGCATAACAAGAGATATAAGTTGGGGTATAGAATCTCCTTTTCCGGATACTCAAAATAAAACTATTTATGTATGGTTTGACGCTCTTTTAGGTTATTTAAGTGCAACTAAAGAATATTTAATGAAAATTGGGAAAGAAAATGATGCATGGAAAGAATATTGGCAAGACAAAGAAACCAAATCCATATATTTTATAGGAAAAGACAACATACCTTTTCACGCTATTGTGCTGCCTGCCATGCTAATTGCATCAGAGGAAGATTACATCCTTCCATGGAAAATAAATTCTACAGAGTATTTGATGTATGAAGGCCAAAAATTCAGTAAGAGTAGGAAAATAGGTATATGGCTTGATGAGGCAATAAATATAGCACCGGCAGAATATTGGAGATGGGTATTAATTAGAACTAGGCCTGAAGGGGGAGATTCTAATTTCACCTGGAAAGAATTTGTAAAAATAGTAAACAATGAATTAAATGATGATATTGGTAATTTTATTTATAGAGTATTTTCGTTATTGAAATCAAGATTTAATGGCGTCATACCTGAACCAGAAAAACTAGAAGGTATAGATATAGAAACAAATAAAATTGCCTATTCCTATATAAACGAATATAAACAAAGTTTGGATGAAGTTAGGCTTAAAAAAGCAACAGATAGCATTTTATCAATAGCAAGACTTGGAAACAAATATCTTAACGATAGAGCTCCGTGGGAGTTATATCGCAAAGACATTAAACTTGCAAAGGGGGTTATGAACGTTTCTGCTAATATTATAAAGAATATATCATTGCTTTTATATCCATTTATGCCTTCAACTTCCAATATTATTTGGAAGCAATTGGGTTATAGCACAAATATATATGAGGTTAAATGGAATGAAATTCTATACAATGATGTAGAATTTGGAATGAAATTAAATGAAATTGAACCAATTTTTAAGAAATTACCAGATGACTTTTTAGATAACATAGATAATATAATAAAGAAAGCAAGAGAGGAGGCAAATTCAAAGAGACCACATTTGTTGAAGGAAATCAACATAGCTAAATCTTAATAAATAATATATAAAAGCACATGATACCGACTAAATATTAGCGGTATGATGACGTGGGCAACCAATGATGGAGGGATGAAATACCTAGTCTCACTCTGACCGCAAATGTTTGTAAAATACGCTAATACTTTCTGAATTTTTTTATTTTAAATTGAAAACTGTTACAAAAAGTAAAATTTTATATCTCTTAACTTATCTATAATAGAAAGGATGTACGTAAAATAGGTTGAGAATTTAATGGGGTGTACTTTGTGTCAAGTAGTAGAATTACTGGATTGGTTAAGGTAGATTCCAAAGGCAGGATAACGATACCTCAAACCATGAGGGAAAACTTAGGTATAGAACCAGGAATGCTAGTTGCATTATTAGCTGATAGTGATAAAAAAGAAATAGTAATAAGCCCTATATTATCTGAAAATGCTAAAGTCTTAGAGCTAAGCATTGATATGATAGATAAACCGGGATCGTTAGCAAAGGTTATTGATAAAATTGCAGAGTATAAAATAGACATTATTGCAAATAGATGCACATCTATAACAAGGAGAGAGGAAGGAGAGTGCACATTTATTATAGACATTAGTCAGAGTTCTATCGATGCTGATAAACTAAAATCAGCATTAGAATCTATCGATGTTGTTACCCAGGTAAGAGTAAAGCAATTTGAAGTTCCTTCATATTAAACTTGTTTTTGAATAAAATTTACTAAATAATTTATTTAAATTTATTTCATTATAGCATAAAAGGATTTTAAAGGAGTATAAATAACTAGGAATTGCTAGAAAGCGCGCGAGCCAGTTAGGTGAAAGAAATGTCGATTGAACTGAAACCAGAATGGAAGCGATTTAAATATAGAGGAAAGACTTTAGAAGAATTACTAAATATGCCTATGGACGAATTAGTAAAGTTATTTCCATCAAGATCTAGGAGAAGCTTAACGAGGGGTTTTACGCCTTCTCAGAAAACATTGTTAGCTAAGATCAGAGCTCTTAGGAAGGCTATTCAGCAGGATCCTAGCAAAGTAAATACAGTAATCAAAACTCATGTTAGGGATTTAGTTATATTGCCAGAAATGATTGGGTTAACAATAGCAGTTCATAATGGTAAGGAATACGTTTCGGTAAAAATAACCCCAGAAATGATTGGGCATAGACTTGGAGAATATAGCCATACAACAAAAACTGTTCATCATGGAGAGCCTGGATTAAAGGCATCTAAGAGCAGCTTGCATGTAGCTGCTAAAGTGTGAGGTGATTTAATTGCCAGAATGGAGTTATTCAGTTAAAATTCCCGACGAAAGTAAAATTGCAAAAGCAGTAATTAGGGAAGTTCCTGTACATCCTAAGGTAATAGTTGAGATAGCAAAGGCAATAAATGGTATGAATTTAAAGAAAGCTGAAAAATTCTTAGAAAATGTAATTGAACAGAAAGAGCCAATACCATTTAGAAGATCTAACAAAAAGGTTTCTCATAAAAGAGGTTTAAGCGATAGATGGGGCGTACCTTCTGGTAGATATCCCATCAAAGCTTCTAGATATGTTTTAAAATTGCTAGAAAATGTGGAAAATAATGCAGAAAATAAAGGATTAGAAGTAGATAAATTAGTTATATCTCACATAGGTGTGAGCAAGGGCCTAACATTAAAAAGAGCTATGCCTAGAGCCTTCGGAAGAGCTGATATAATTAGAAAATTCAGGTCAAATGTAGAAGTGATAGTTAGAATGGAGGGATGAAGTTATGTCTAGAATAAAAAAATACTTCTTAGATCAGGCAATGCTTAGAGCAAAGATAGATGAATATCTTGCTCAAAACTTCTATACAGCGGGATATTCTGGAGTTCATATAATTCAAAGTGGTCTTGGCACAAGAATTCACATATATGCGGAAAGACCTGCACTTATAATTGGTAGGAAAGGAGCAACAATTAGAAGGTTGCAAGGAGTGTTCCAGAAAGTCTTTGGTTTAGAAAACGCTCAAGTAACTGTTAGTCAACCAGATAATATGGAGCTTAATGCAAGAGTTCAAGCATTTAGAGTTGCTAGATCTTTAGAAATGGGTTATCATTTTAGAAGGGTTGCTATGGCAACATTAAGGAGAATAATAGAAGCTGGTGCTATTGGGGCAGAAATAGTAATAAGCGGTAAATTAACGAATGAAAGAGCTAAATTTGAGAAGCTTCAAATGGGTAAGGTAATCAAAACTGGGGATATTGTGGATCAATATGTTGATAAAGCAGTTTCAGGTGCAAAACTTCCTCAAGGAGTTTATGGTGTGAGGGTTATTATAGTTAAGCAACAGGCATCACAACCGCATATATATGAGAAAGGAGAAGATGAAATCAAAAATGTTATTCAATCTTTAAGGGAGCAGGTAGAAGAAATTAAATCTGTGGAAGGACAAGAAAAACTAGAGGAAATGATGGAAGAAATAAGTGAAGAAAAGGAGGTTGAGGAAGGTGGGGAAATACAAGCTCAAAATGAGTGAACTGAGAAAAATGCAGGATGAAGAAATTAAGAAAATATTAAATGATACGATATCTGATTTGACAGTATTAAGGCATAAGGCATCTACAGGTTCACTTGATAATCCAGCTAGAATAAAACAGCTTAGAAAAAATAAGGCCAGAATCTTGACATTACTTAATGAAAAGAAAAAGACTCAAAGTAAATAAATGTGACCTTTTTTGAAAATAAATAGAAAAAATTTATTATATCATGAAATAATTGGATTAGAAGTTTGTATCATTAAGCATTTGGATCCTTCTTTAGAAGGTAAATGTGGAAGAATATTTTATGAAACAAAAAATACTATAGTTTTGGAAACAGATAAAGATAAATTAAAAATTTTAAAAAAAGGGGCAGTTCTTGAATTTAGAGTCGATAGTGAAAAAATAATTATTTTAGGAGACGAGTTGATAGGAAGGCCTGA
Source organism: Caldisphaera sp. (assembly GCA_002877855.1). Next base: position 39,061 of record PNIA01000009.1, on the reverse strand, counting down.
AGACAGAGCTAAAAATATATTAAAATGATATTTGTTATTGTTTAATACAAATTACTTTTTAGATAATTTTTTACTTTTTAGCTTAATGCTTTAGATTTATGATTATTTGAATTGAAAAAGCATGTTACAAATCTCTAAACATGATTTTGTAAGTCTATATTTTGTTTTTATTTATACGTAATAATATTTAAATTTTGTAATTAGAGTAGTTTTAAAAAGTATCAAGTTTCAAAGAATAAAGGCGAATAATATTGTTTATTAATTTGAAAGATGGAAGAATAATTGAGCTTAGGGAAGCAAATCCAAAGGATTCAGAAAAGATCATAGCGTTTTGGTCTAAGTTAATTAATGATTTTACTTCATATAGGCTATTCAATTATACAGGTAAACTTAGCAAACCAGATGTGCTAGAAAATAGAATTAAAAACAAAGAAATAAATATTGATCTGGCTATAAGCGATAACTATGTTGTTGGTGATGTGATAGTTACTATAGGCCCGAAATTTGGCATTATGCTCCAACCTCACATAGCAGAAATCGCGTATGGTTTATCTGAAGAGTTCAGAGGAACTGGTCTTATCTATGCTCAAATTTTTAGTGCGGTTTTCAAAATTGATGTCAAATATATTATGGCTTATGTTGATCTTGAGAATATAAGATCTATAAAAATATTAGAAAACTTAAAGTGCGAAAAGAAAGCAGAATTGCCTGAATTTATTTATGATAACATTAAAAAGAAATTAAAAACTCTTCTTCTTTATATGTGCAATAAAGACCTGTTGGTTAGTGAAGCTCAAAAAAAGATTAAACAATTCGGGATAAATATTAAAGATTAGCACATAATCTAATTAATTAGGTTATTAATGTTTACTTTTAGAATAATATATATAAAAATAATAAAAATGTCATTTGTTATCTAACATAGCAAGAAAATCTATTAGCTCTTTTAATTTTTAGGAATATATAGGTTTCATATTGTAAGAGTTCCAATAGAGTTTATAAGTATCATTTTTTACTTTTTGATGTGCGGTAAAATAAGGAATCGCGATAGGTGTAAGGTTAATGCCAGAGCAGAAAACAATAAAGAATTTGCAGATACCTGGGGTGGTTCCGCCCCAAAAAAGCTGTAGTGATCCGTATTGCCCATGGCATGGATCACTTAAAGTTAGAGGTGTATTATTAGAAGCTGTTGTTGAAAAGCTAAGAACAAAGGAAAGTGCAGTTGTAAGGCATGAGTATTTGTATTATGATCGTAAGTATAAAAGATACGAGTGGAGGAGAACTAAAAAGCACGTGCATGTTCCTGCATGTTTAGATATAAAGGAAGGAGATAAAGTATTAATTGGTGAAACTAGACCATTATCAAAAACTATAAAGTTTGTAATCTTAGGTAAGCATACATAAGGGGTGCTAAATAAATGCCAAAGAGGAAGAAATATGGAGCAGTGCTTTCAAGAAGAGGATTAAGTGCAGGTCTTCAAGTTGGTTCAACAGCATTTGTAGCAGATAACAGTGGAGCTAAGGAAGCTTTAATTGTTGATGTTCCATTAGTGAAGACCAGGGTTAGGAGATTAGCAAGAGCAACTGTTGGGGATTTAGTGGTAGTGTCTATTAAGAAAGGAACTCCTCAAGTTAGAAAGCAAATAAGTTATGCTGTTGTTATAAGACAGAAAAGACCTTATAAAAGGTCTGATGGTACTTGGATATCATTTAACGACAATGCACTAGTTTTGGTTAATCCTGATGGAACTCCCAAAGGGAGCGAAATAAGAGGTGCAGTTCCAAAAGAAGTAGCAGAAAGATGGCCTACGGTAGCTAAGCTTGCTACCTCAATTATATGAGGTGTTATATATGATGAAATCATCTAGTCCTAGGAAACAGCGTAAGTTTTTATTTAATATGCCTCTTCATTTGAAACATAAGTTGGTAACTGTACAATTAAGTAAAGAACTAAGAGAAAAATTTGGAATTAGAAACATGCCATTAAGAGTAGGCGATAAGGTTAAAGTTGTTAAAGGATCATATAAAGGAAAATCAGGTAAGGTATCAGAGGTAGATCTAAAAAGATTGTTTGTTAAAATTGAGGGTATTACAAGGAAAAAAGCCGATGGGACAGAAATACCTGTCAAATTTAGGCCTTGGAATCTAGTCATCACTGATTTAGATTTAAAAGACGAAGAAAGAAAGAAAATTGTACAGAGGAGAGGAGGAAAAATGGTAACGCAAGAAGAAAAAAGTGTTTCAGAAGCTAAAGTTGAAGAAAAACAGCCAGAAGAAAAAGAGGGTGAAAAGTAATGGGTAATATGGGAGGAAGCAGATCTATTAAAGCAAAGGCAGCACCAGTATTTTGGCCTGTTCCAAGAAAAGTTAGACCATGGACTGTTAAACCATCTCCAGGTCCACATAAAGTTGAACAAAGCCTTCCTTTAATGTTAGTTTTAAGGGATTTATTAAAATATGCCGAATCCGGCAAGGAAGCAATTAAAATAATTGCTGAAGGGAAAATTAAGGTTGATGGAAAAGTAGTAAGGGATTATAAATATCCTTTAAGTGCTATGGATGTATTGGAAATACCTGAGAATGATGAATATTATAGAGTAATTCCCTATCCTACAGATTATCTTAGGTTGCATAAAATATCTAAAGAGGAAGCTAGTATTAAACCTGTTAGGATAGAAAATAAAACGGTAGTGAAAGGCGGTAATATACAATTGAACCTTAGCGGAGGTAGAAATATATTAATTAAACTAAATGAAAAAGAGAAGAAGGAAGTTCCGTATAATACATTGGATACTTTACTAATAGGGTTACCAAATCAAGATATAAAAGATCATATACCATTCCAAATCGGGGATTCAGCATTAATAGTTTGGGGAAAGAACGTAGGTAAGTTAGGCAAGCTAGTATCTATAAATAAACAATGGGGCTGGAAATGGACTTCAATAACTTTGGAAGGAAAAGATGGTAAAAAGATACAAACAGCTCTTGAATACGTATTAGTTGTAGGAAAAGAGAAACCTGTTATTACATTACCGGAGGAGATAGAGTTATGAGCATAGCTTTGGATGATAATGAGGTAAATAAGATATTAAAGTCATGGGAAGAAAATCCTATGACTAAACCAAGAATAGTTAAGGTAACTGTAAATATTGCGTTAGGCCAATCAGGAGAAAAGTTAGTTAAAATACAAGATTTACTAACTCAACTTACAGGTCAAAAGGCTTCTTTAAGAAGGGCTAAAAAAACTGTAAGGCCTTTTGGTATAAGAAAAGGTGAAAATATAGCAACCATGGTTACATTAAGAGGAGAAAAGGCTTATGCGTTTTTAAAGAAAGCACTTGAAGCAGTTGGCTATAGAATCAAAAAGAGTAGTATTGATAAGTTCGGTAACGTAGGATTTGGGATAACTGAGTATATATTATTGCCAGGAGCTAGATATGATCCTGAAATAGGTATAGTAGGGATGGATGTAATAATAACAGTAGAAAAACCTGGATATAGAATAGAAAAGAGAAAGATTAAAACATCTAAAATGCCGATAAGGCATAGAGTGAAACCAGAGGAAACAATAGTGCTGCTCAGTAAAGAACTTGGAGTCACATTTATATGAGGTGAATGCAATGGGAAAATATAAACCACCAAAAGTAAAAAGTATTGGACGTGGAGCTCAGAAGTGTCAAAGGTGTGGAACAAGAGATGCTGTTATTCAAAAATATGGAATTTATTTATGCAGACAGTGTTTTAGGGAGGTAGCTCCCTCATTAGGGTTTAAGAAATATAAGTAAGGTGATAGATAATGGTAGATGTTTTGGCTTATCATTTATCTTCAATAATGAATTCTGAGCTTAGGGGAGAAAATGAAGTTGTATTGTTACCCGCTTCAAAGCTCTCGGCATCTGTTCTAAGAGTTCTCCAAAAAGAGGGATATATAGGAGAATTTGAATATGTTGATGATGGTAGATTTGGAAAGTTTAAAGTACAGCTATTAGGAAGAATTAATAAAATAGGTCCAGTTAGGCCAAGAGTTTCCATAAAATATAATGAATTATTAAGGCTTCCGGAGAACTTAAGAAGATTCTTAGCAAGTAGAGATCTTGGTCATCTAATTTTGTCTACAAATCAAGGCGTTATGACTCATAAAGACGCTCTAGTCAAAAAAACTGGAGGAATTATAATAGCATATGTTTATTAAAGCAGATTTATTTTATGTATAAATTATTTTTGTTTTATTAATTAATAAAAATTAGGTTGGAGGTCAAATAATTGGAGAAAAGCTTAATATTTAAAGAGTGGTTTGATTTTTTTGAAAATTTTAAAAAAGACGATATATTTAAAGAAGAGATTTTGAATATACCAAGTTTCCCTGCAATTGCTAACAATAATGGTATCTATGATGTTAGAATTGGCGCCAGTATAAAGTTAACATGGCTGTGCTGCAATACTTACCAACTGAAAATTAATGGTGGAGGCTTGTTGTCGAGTATTCCTGATAAACCAATAAAAAACTTGGTTTTCAATTATAAAAGCTATAGTCCAAATACAGCAATTCAAGATAGTTACATAATTAATCCATTAGGGTTTATTCCTCATGCACCAATTCTTAACGAGCTAAATTATGGAAATTGTTTTAGCTACAATAATAAGAAAATTTATGTAAGAGATTCAGATCCATTTTCAAAAGTAAAGACTCAGGAATGTTTAGAAGTAAAAAAAGTAGAAGGGAAAAGTACTTATAACATAGGTTCTTTACAATTTAATGTTATTGATAGGTATTCTTTAGGCAGGATAAATATATATGAAACTAATATAGGGACCCTTTTTACTAACAACGATATAACACTTTTATTTAATCATGAAAACGAAATAATTTTTAATATACCATATCACGACATTTCATTTTTTATCCTTTATCCTTTTAAGTTTTTTAGATTTCATGCCAGAAAATCTAGTTTTAGAACAAATGTTTTTGTTTTGAATTCAGAAATTGGTTTTGTATCTAACTATGGCTTTGAATTAGAATTTGAATCAGGCCAACTAAAAATAAATTCTTCAAAACCATTTTATATAGTTAAGGGTGGAATTTTAAAATCTTTTAATACTTTAATAGATATTAATACTAATTTTTCATATGGATATGAAATTATAAATCATATAAGAAGCGGTTATTCTTCTGTTATATTAAGTGAAATTAATAATAAAACAATAGAATTTGATATATTTAATGTATCTGGATATAATTCAATAATTGAAATTTTACCTAAAATAAGAACTGAAAAAATGGAAATATGTTCACATCTTGGATGCTACGATATATTAGATAGTGCAGGAATCTATAGAATACCATCGCCTTCAGGTTGCTATTGTAAAGCTAAAATCTATTTAAGCCACGAATCTTCAATTAAAAATAAATTATTAAGTAGTTTGAAAAGTTAGATTCCAGTTGCTTCTCCTTCTTCTTTAGGAACCATTTGTTTTAGTTTATTTTCTGCAGCTGCTTTTATATACGTTATGAAATCTTCTTCATAGGGAACTCCCACAAAAGATACTACACCATTTAATGCTATTGCTGGTACGCTCATTACACCGTATTTTTCTGCTATATCCATATTTTCATAAGCTTCTACCGTTTCAGAGAGTATTTTCGGATTATTTTGTTTGTATGCTTCATATGCAAACATGTTTGATAATAGCACTGCGTAAGGGCAATATGGGCATGAGGGAGTTATAACAGTCTCTATATGTACATTACCTTTTAGTTTTGCAAGCTCTTCTCTTGTTTCTTTTTCTAATCCTGAGTCATTCTCGCTTATCCTCATTATTGTCTCAATAAATCCTCTTATTTCTTCTCCTGCAGGTATTCCACTATACTTTATTAACCCGCCTATGAGAGTTACTGCTGGAACTCTTTCAACTCCTTGTTTTTGAAATTCCTTTAGATCTTCTTGATTTGATTTATTATATATTTTAACTTCAATCATTTTTTTACCATTTTTTATAGGTGAAGCATCTGCTATAGTATTTATTAGTTTTATTGTATCTTCGCATGTTTCACATTCTTCATCAACAAATACGCTAATTGTTACCGGATTTACCATATATGCAAGAGTTTCTTTTAGTTCATTTATAAATGATTCGTCAAGATCTAAATCATAATACTTTCCCGACACTTTTTTCACCCTATCAGCATACTATTAGCTAAAAACCAGAGATTATAAACTCGCGTTAAATAAAATAGCTTTAATAATAAATCTTAAAATGATGAAAGAAAATATTATTATTTTAGAATTCATATAGATATTATGGGCAAAGGATAGTGGAAGAAAAAACTAAAAAACCAATAATATTAATAATAGATATTGATGATGATATAGGTAACGTTACTGGTAGGTCTCTGATATTTGGTAAAGATGAAGTTATGAAGGCTGCTATAGATTTCGCAGAAAAGAGGCCAGAAGATTCTGACACAAATGCAATATTTGCAGGTCTTAATTTATATGAGAATTTAAAAGCAACGAGCAATGATCCTGAGATAGCTATAGTAGGGGGTCATGCAACAAACAACATGTTGGCTCAAATCCTTATCAAAGATAGGGTTAAACAATTGCTAGAAAAAATTGGCAATAAAGATGTGGAATTTTATTTGGTAAGTGATGGTACCGATGAGCTTTTGGTAGCGGAGGTATTAAGGGAGCTTGCACCAATAGCAGGTATGAGAAGGGTTATAGTTGAACAGCATCTAGGTGTAGAAGGAAGCTATTTCTTACTAGCAAGATATATAAGAAAGGCTATAGATGATCCTAAATATTCAAAATATTTCTTAGGTATACCAGGCATATTAATTGCTTTATTTGGTATATTATCTGTATTTGGGTACATATTTTTGGCATTAAAAATTATACTAGCTGTTTTAGGAGTGTTTTTAATATTAAAAGGATTTAATGTAGAGGATAGAGCTTATAGTCTATTAACGGGGTTTGCCAAATATTTAAGAGAAACTAGTCATTTTCAGATAGCAGGTATAGGTATATTAGGGGTGACTATTTTGGCTAGTGTTCTTGCCGGATATTATTCAGCAATAAGTAAAGAAAACCTCATAATATTTTCAGGTAGCATAATAGCTAATTCAATACCAATTTTGCTTGCTGGATTTACATTGTATATAGTTGTTTCTAGAATATTTTACAAGGTAACAAAAAGTAACTTAAATATATTGAAAGAAACAGCATCAATAGCAATAATTATTTCTTTAGCCTTCGCATTTGCTCAGTTAGGAGTAACATTAGAAAATTATGGATTAAAAGTAGGAATAATTACCGGATCGGAAATAATTAATTTGTTTATAGGGAGTGGATTTCTTTTATATAGTGTTGCCGGTGCTGGAGTTGCAGCTTTAATTGAGTTGGCTGACTATTTATATTTTAGGCGTTTGAAGAGGGAAGAGAAATAAAATGTCAAAAGAAAACTACTTAGAGTTAGCAATGGAAAAAGGAAAAATGTCAGTAAAAGCTTGTAATAACAAAGATTTTTGTGAGCAATTAGAAAAAAATGGTTTAATGGTAAATAATTATATAAGCAGTTTGGAAGGTTCATATTTAGTTGCTATTGAGAGGGCAAATATGAATGGCCAAACGAGTTGGAAAAAAGCACTAGAAATCATAAAATATTATAAAATACCTTTAAATATTTTTTTAGTTTATTTTGATTTAAGGAGAAGAGGAAGAAGGGTTTGGGAAGGTTCAAGAGATAATACTCTTATCTCCGAAACAGCCAATCTTAAGAAATTTGAGGTTTTAGTATTAGGGGAAGGTAATTCGATAACTACTTCTCAGATTGCAGAGTGGAGTAATTTAGCTGTTGCAGATTCTCATATACCAGTTATAGCCATAGTTGATAAAAATGGAGAAATAACATACTATGAGTCAAGGTTATTTTATTTTAATTTATTATCTGAGTAATAATATAACTAACAATGTAGATAGTAAGCTTGGTATAAGTGTTGGAATTTTACCTCTATATAATATTGAAATAGGTAAAACGGTTAATGGAGAAAGGGATGCTATTATAATTTTTGAAAAAGAAAACATGTTATAGTTAATTGGTATGAATTGGTATGAATTGAGAAAAGTACTAGAAATAATATTAATGGCAAATATTGATATTAGTGGAGAAATAATAGCAATCGACATCATAAAGATTGACTGTGCTTTTATAGAGTTTGATAGTCTTCTAGATTCTTCAATTATTAGTCTAATTCCTTCTATGGCATTGCTAACTCCTATTTTTCCAGCTATTTTTTCTGATTCCAAAATAGCTTGAATTATATTGTTTGCTAATATTTTAGCTCTGTTTAACTCTAAATCAAACCTTTTTCCAATCTTTGCTTTTTCTGAGGCTGTTCTTAAATTTGATAAAGCTATATCAATTCTTTTCTCTGTTTCTCTATAATAAAATTCTAATATTATAGAGCCTATTATAAGCGGTATTAATGAAAAGTAAACCATGCTTTTTAATATGAGAAAAGAAGAGATTAATGGGAATACTATGGATAAAATTTCAACGAAATAGTTGTCTTGAGGCTCACCTATTTTTGGTCTCAATAAGAGCAGCAGGATAGAAATTAAAGGAATGAAAAATAATCCAAAGACTAATACAATAAATAATAAGTTTGATCCATTAAATAATATTAATATTGCTAATACGCCTATTGATAAAATAATCCCTATGCTGATTTCCACAAATTCCTTACCCAGCTCTATATAATTTTTCCATCCATCCCTTATTCCATAAATTGCATACTTATATAAAAGCATTGCAATTTTATTCTTCGAAGTCCCCATATATTCTGATTGAACATAATCTACAATAAGCCTCTTAAATCTTAAATTAGGTGTCGTTTCACCCAGTTTGGATAAAGCCTTTCTACTATCTTGGGTAAAATTCAAAATAATTTTAAGTCTTTCAATTTCTTTCTTTATATACTTTAATTTTAAGGAATCTGGCATAGTTAGCAATAAATCTATAAGGTTTCTTGTTGTAGAGGCATATGGTATTAGAAATGCCAAAAGAGATGGTAACTCATATTCGATTCCATTATTTAAGATCTTAAGCCAAATCTCTGGAATCCAAAAATCAGAAAAGAAAAACAATATTGAAATTAAACTTAGCAAAGAAACAATAAAAAATTTATGGACTATTATTAGGTAAATTAAAATAATAAACATTAAAAAAGAGATCATTTTAAGTAGTCTACTTACTTTTTTAATTAGAATTATGGTTTTTATATCTAGTTTTAAGTAATCAAACTTTTTAATATAGATGCTTATCATAATACATCTCCATATTTTTCTACATAGTATCTTGATAAAGAAACATAGAAATCTTCAGGGCTTTTCCCTATGGTATTTTCTAAAAATTCTATTCTAGATTTCATTTCTTCAGAGATTTCATTATAATTGAACCCAAGTCTGTTGCTTGCAATCTCTAGTTTCTTGCTTTTTCTTACGATATTATCTATATCATTCGTTTGATATCCTAGCTTGTATATATTTAATAATTCCTCATCATCAACTTCGTCTATTTCATATACCCTTCTTATCGCCTTTCCTCCTAAGGAAGGTAATGTTCTTATTTGGATTATTGCTGTAATTGACTTTATGAAAAGGGAAGGCAACTTTATTGGTTCTAAGGTAAGCCTTGATATTACTCCTTCAGGAGAATCTGAGTGAATTGTAGTCATAGCTCCATAACCACTTGTAGCAGCCTGCGCAAGCACCTTTGCTTCTCTTCCTCTAACTTCTCCTACTATAACATAATCTGCTCTTCTTCTTAATGCATATTTTAATAAGTCTTCCATATTGATTTCTTGGACTTCGCTACCAGGAAGTTTTGGCCTTGTTATAAAAGAATCCCAATTTGGTGAGATTAACTTTAGTTCAGGGGTATCTTCTATTGTAATTACTTTGCTATAAGGTGGTAAAAGACTTGCTATTGATTGTAATAAAGTCGTCTTTCCGCTTCCCATGCTTCCAGATATTATCAAAAATCCCTGCGCCTCAGCCAAAAGCCATATATATGCCGCTATAATGGGGCTTAACACTTTGGATGCAAGTAAATCAGACATGGTCAATGGCTTTTCTGGATATTTTCTTAGAACAAAGTTACTGCCAAAATGGGAGATTTCATTAAGGAACGAAACAGATACCCTATTGCCATCATCTGTTATACCTTCTATATATGGGGTAGTAAGACTAACCACTTTATTTGCTTTTCTAGCAAGTTCAATAACTAAGGAATCAGATTCTTCTTTTTCTAATTTTATATCAACCATGATCCATCTCGATGGAACTAATTTGTGTATAGCGCTTATATTATTAGTATATCCATTATATGATATTTCATCTATATGGGGGTCAATAATTAATGGATAGATTTTTCCATAACCGCTTTTATATTTATTAATTAGATATCTTTCTTCTTCGTTTGTATCCTTTTTCAATCCTGTCAGTAAATCTATATTCATTTCTATTTTTGGTTCATTTATGTAAAGGTGAACTAGATTATCTTCTCCTCTATATACATAATAATTAACTGGGCCTATTTTATATTGTGCAATAACTGACCATTTTGGTGGATTTTTAAAAAGATTATCTTCCTGCTCATAAAAATTTTCTTTTGTATCTTTTTCCTCGGTTTTATTATTTTTAATTATTTTGAAGGCTTTTTCTAAGCCTAGTCTCAATTTAATCACTTTAGATTAACTGGTTGAGTTGACATAATTGTGTTTGATTGTGTATCGTTATATTGTAGAAATATTGATTGCAAACTAGACGACGTATAAACAACAAATGATATTGACTCACCAGGATTAATATATTTATTTATTACATCAGGAACTATATTGTTTGACGATAGTGTTATGTTTTCTTGCGTTCCATTTTGATAAATTCCATATATTCCGGTTATTTTAATTTGACTCTGCATATCGTTTGTAATTTTTATATATATAATTTGGCTATTACTGCTAATTGTCTGTGAGTTTGCTATTATATTTACACCTTGTCCCATATTTTCCATTGTAGTTAAAGATTTTTGGAAATAATTGTAAACAAGAACACCTCCAATTAATGTTGCGCTAATTAAAATAACAGTGCCAATTAAATTAGACAGACTTCTCTTTCTCAAGTTCATTCACCAAATAGATCTTTTATGCTAAAAATTATTTTCATTTCAATATAGAAATGCTTATATAGTACTTAATCCCATAATAAGATCTTTGTGTTAAGCTTTTATTTATGTATGCTATTTAGTAAAAATGTGATGGAAATGGAAATTAAACCAGTTAAAGATGTTAGAATAGATCCAAACATGCCAGTTGAAAAATTGATAGAGATTTATGGAGATATCTATGGGTTTATGGCTGGCCATATTTACGAATCTGCAAATATATTAACTGAAGGTCTAAAGGAATCAAATGTAAGGATTTTGACTTTTACTGGTAATTTAATATCAACAGGTCTAAGGGGGATTATAACTCAACTGATAGAAAAGAAAGCATTTAACGTAATCATAACTACGTGTGGCGCATTAGATCACGATATAGCAAGATCTAATGGAGGCATATACTTTAAAGGATATTTTGAATCTGATGATGAAAATCTTTATAAAAACAATATACATAGACTAGGAAATGTCTTCATACGAATTGATGATTATGGTCTTAAAGTAGAAGAGTTTGTTAAAAAACTAGTTAAAGAAGCAGTTAAAATAAAAAATGAGTGGGGGGTTTACGAGCTTTTGAATTTGGCAGGAAGTATGATAAGTGATGAAAATAGTTTCTTAAGGGCCTCGAGAAACTCAGGCGTAGATGTCTTTGTACCTGGCTGGCCTGATGGAGCTTTCGGCACTGATTTGTTTATGGAATCGCAAAAATACAAAGATTTTAAGGTAAACTATTTCATAGATATGAAAAAACTTTCTGATATATTTTTTGATGAGAAAGAAAAAGCTACAGCGCTTATTATTGGAGGAGGGATCAGCAAGCATCATGCTATTTGGTGGAGTCAATTTAGGAATGGATTAGACTATGTTGTTTATTTAACTACAGCGTCAGAATGGGATGGAAGCCTAAGCGGAGCTATGCCAAGAGAAGCAATAACCTGGGGAAAAGTTAAACCTAAGGCCAAAAAATCTATAGTTTATGGAGATGCAACCATAACATTACCTATATTGGCTGCATCTATTCTTAAAGTATTTTAAAAATTATAATATAAATTTTTTATTAAATTATTAAAACCTTAGTTATATACCTTATACTGGTATTAAGTCCGGTAAGTTAAAAGAATTTAAGAGGTGTAAAAAAATGAGCGCCGAGGCCGAATCGGAAGAAAGAATTAAAGCACAAGAAAAATATAGAGAGATGAGTATAGCTGAGTTTTTTGCCAAAAATAAAGAATTAGCGGGCTTTTCAAATCCAACAAGAGCTATATATCAAACTGTTAGAGAACTTGTAGAAAATTCTTTAGATGCAACGGACAGTCATAATGTATTGCCTGAGGTTAAGATATCAATAAAAGAGGTAGAGGCAGCTACAGATGATAAGCCTGCTAAATACGAGGTAGCAGTTGAAGATAATGGTATTGGAGTGCCTCCAAATGAGATAGCAAATGCTTTTGGTAAAGTTTTGTATAGTAGTAAGTATGTAATTAGACAAACAAGGGGTATGTACGGCCTCGGTGTTAAAGCAGCAATATTGTATTCTCAGATGACAACAGGTCAACCCGTTTTTATTGTATCTTCTACAGATTCAAGTGATAATATTTATTATAAAAAATTACTAATAGACATTAAGAAAAATGAGCCAGTTATAATTGAAGAAGGTCAACTTCTTAAAAGAAGTAATTGGCATGGTACAAAAGTTTATCTAACATTAGAAGGTGATTGGATAAGAGCAAAACAAAAAATTATTGAATACATAAAAAGAACAGCACTTATAGCTCCTTATGCTGAGATAGTTTTTGAAACCCCAGAAAATGAAATATACTATTTTCCAAGGGTTACCAAAAAAATGCCAAAACCACCAAGTGAAGCAAAGCCACACCCTCATGGCATTGATATAGAGCAACTTAAAGCCATGGTTTCTTTTACAAAAACAAAAACAATGCTAGAATTTATGGTAGAAGAATTTCAGAGTATAGGTGAAATAACTGCAAGAAAGTTTCTTGAAAGCATAGGTATTGATCCAAACATGAATCCTAAAATGCTTATTGAAAAAGGAAACTCAAAACTTTTGCAAGTAGTGGCTACTGGATTAAGAACATACAAAAACTTTAGACCTCCAAGAAGTGATTATCTAAGTCCAATAGGTGAAGAATTAATTGAAGTAGGTTTGAAGAGATTATTTAATGCTGAATGGGTAAAGGCTATAACAAGACAGGCTAGGGCATATGAAGGTCACCCATTTATAGTTGAGGCAGGAATTGCTTATGGAGGTAACATAATTCCTACAGAGGAGCCCGTGCTGTTAAGATATGCTAACAAAATTCCATTATTATATGAAGAGAGAGAAGATGTTTCATATAAGGTAGTAAGCTCAATAAACTGGAAGCTATATAATATTGAAGAGCCTATGCCATTAGTTGTTTTAGTTCATGTTGCCAGTACAAAGGTACCTTATAAAGGTGTTGGTAAAGAAAGTCTTAGTGAAGTTCAAGAGTTAGAAAGTGAAATTAAAAATGCTGTTCAAGAAATTGCAAGGAGTTTAAGGTTATATATTTCAAAAAAGAACAGCGAACGTACATTAAGAGAAAAAATAGTAACTATATCAAAATATATTCCAGAAATTGCTAGAAGCTTATCCATATTATCAATCCCCCCGGATAAATGGGGTACTGATGGGAAAAATAATAATGAAAAAATTATTGAAAAACTTGTAAAAATAGTGTCAAAATCTATAGAATTGCCTAAAATTGATGGAAAAGAAGAAGATCCAGAAAAGATAGTTAGATCTGTTATAGCAAATGTTAAATTAGAACAATGAGGTGTAAAAAAGAATGTCTCATATAGACAAAATTGATATAGCAGCTAGAAAGAAAGTAGCTGAAATATTTCACAAGAAATTCAGTGAATTGTCTGAAAGTATAGAAAAAGGTAGTCCACCTAAATTAGAAATACCAATGAGAACTTTAGCTAACACAGTTTTTGATCCTAGTAAAGGCATTTTGAAGCTTGGTATAAGGAAAATAGAGAGGAACTTCTTAAATATGAATGAAACAAAGAAATTTATGCAAACGTTATTAATGGCTTCAATTATTTATCAAGCATTGGTTGAAAACGAATACCCAACAATAAGAGATCTATACTATAGAGGCAAGCACACAATATTGTTTAAGGATTTGAATGGAAAGATCAAAGAAGAAAATACATGGGAAGAACAGTCAGAAAGCGATGCATCTATAAGAGACGTAGAGGTTATGACAGGATTATTGAGGGAAGATATGCTAATATTAAGTAAAGAAAAAGGAAAAGTTGTAGGAAATATGAGAATAAGGAGCGGTAATGATGTTATAGATTTATCTAAATTAGGTCATGGGGCTTATGCTATAGAATCAACACCAGATTTAATAGAGTTTTTAGATTATGATGCTGAATTAGTTTTAGTTGTAGAGAAAGATGCAGTATTTCAACAACTTCATAGGGCAGGTTTCTGGCAAAAGTATAAGGCTCTCTTAGTTACAGGTGCAGGTCAGCCTGATAGAGCCACTAGAAGGTTTGTTAGAAGGCTTCACGATGAGCTAAAATTACCTGTATATATATTAACTGATTCAGATCCTTATGGATGGTATATTTATAGCGTGTTTAAGGTAGGCAGTATACAGTTAAGTTATGAAAGTGAAAGATTAGCGACACCTAAAGCAAAATTTTTAGGAGTATCAATGAGCGACATATTTGGTTATGGAACAAAAAAGGCATATTTGAACGACGAAGAAAGAAGGAATTTTATAATAAAGGCCAAAGATGTTGACATAAAAAGGGCTAAAGAGTTAATGAAGTATTCATGGTTCCATTCAAAGCTTTGGAAAAGAGAAATAGATATGTTTATGGATAAAAAAGCAAAACTAGAAATAGAAGCTATGGCAAGCAAAGGATTAAAGTTTTTAGCATTTCAATATATTCCTGAAAAAATTCAGACTCAGGATTGGATTGAATAAAATCATATAGATATCCTTTTCATAAGTCCATGTATTAATAGAATAATTTATATTTAGTTTAATAGAACTATATAAATTAGGTGCTAAGTTTGGTCTCAATTAAAGCAGTTTATACTTCCGGTAGCAAATTTAAAAAAATTGTACAAGCTTTAGCTAGGATTAACGATGAAGGATTATTTCATTTTAGCAGCGATGGGCTGACGTCTTGGCTTTTCAGCCCAGACAAAACAATTTTAGGAATTTTTAAAGTTTCATCAACTGCCTTTGAAGAACTTTCTGTAGATTCTGATATTACTCTAACTGTTAACATGAGTGAATTGAGCAAGGTGCTTAGAAGATCCACAAGAAATGATAAGATAGTTCTCCAATATTCAACTGGAGATAGTTATATGAGAGTAACATTGGTTGATGAAAAAACAGGTGTAGAGAGATCATTTGATGTGTCGGGTGGGGAATCTGAAGAAAATGAAGTAAAAGAAATTAAGATGAATCCAACAGTTCGTTTTATAGTATCAGCAAATGACATAGATACTCTTGTAAAAGATGCAAAGTTAGTTGGTGATGTTATTAAAATAACCGGAAAAGATAATCAGATAATAGCTGAAGTTAGTGGAGAAGAAAAATATTATCAATGGATTATGAAAAAAGATTCACCACTTCAAGAAGTCTCTATTGATGAAGAATCAACGTCATCTTATAGCTTGAGTTCATTGAGATCTACAATTGAACCAATAACAACTATAGCAGAAAGTGTGAATCTAGAATTTACTACAGATTACCCTCTAAAGATAGAGTTTAGTATATCAGGTCCAGAAGAATTTGTTATGTATATAGCGCCAGTTAGTTCATAATTCTATTGCCATTCTTCTTTTCTAATAATATTATAAAAATTAAATATAATCCTAACGCAAATGAAAATATTGAAGAAAATACAATACTATTTTTTGGTGCTTTTAAAATCCAACTAATACCATATCCTACAACCCATCCAAGCAATTGCATAGTATTTATTAATGATATTCCTTCAGGGGATTTAGGGCTGCTCCAATAATCTAAGCTTAATGGTATAATTGCTTCTCTCATTCCGAATACTAAGGAAAAGGGCCAATAGAAATAAAAAAATGAAATTAATGAAAAAATTAGAAGAGATATTGGAAGTCCTAATTTGTTAACTCTAGGTAGAAAGAAACCTGAAATCATACCTAGTGTTTCTAATAACGAATCTATTAGGCCTATCAAAAAATAATTCATATGATAGACTCTTACCAATTCTGGCATTAGAAACGGTGTAACCAATGCTATAGGGATTATAGATAAAAAAGGGGTCGGATCTTTTTTAATAGATATTTTAAATGATCCTCTTTCAACTTTATCGTTAATAGGAAAAATAACAAATCCCGATGCGCATGTTAATAATCCTCCCAAAATAAATGGAATCTTTAAGCTAATCACTTGTGCAGATGATCCTCCTAGAATAGGGAATATTACAGCAGGCAAAACAGATATAGCCCATATTTTAGTAAGTGTTCCAGATTCTTTATTTTTCATTAAAGAATAATAGTTAGGTAACGATATATAAAACAAGTAAGATATTACCGATGCAAACAACAAATCAAAATAGCTTTTTGCGTATGGTATGATAAATATTCCTAAGCCGGATAAAAGCATACCTAAAATAATGGTATTTTTTTCTCCAATTTTTCTGAAAAGAAGCGCACCTAATATTGGGAAAGGCAAACTAATTATTTCTAAATAAGTAAAAAACTGGCCTAAATTATTTTCTCCAATATATTTGGCTACTAATATAGAATAAAATGGGTAATAAAAGTAGAATCCGGCGCCCCAAATAAGCCAGCTTATTGTTATCAGTATTGAATTTCTGTCCAATTTTTCACCTTTTTGTGACATTGCTTTTAATTTATAAATCAAGTAGATGGGCCCGGCCGGGCTCGAACCGGCGACCTCCGCCGTGTAAGGGCGGCGTCCTAACCACCTAGACTACGGGCCCTAATATAGGTCTCGGCGACCACACCCGGCTCAGGTCCCATTTTCCAATGCAAATTACCCTTTATAATTTTTATCTCTATGCTTTTTTCGAAATTTAAATTTCTTTAATTTAGATACCCATAAAATTTAAACCTATAGTTTTTTATAAATTATGGGGAATAAATTATGGGCGAGCAAAATGAAGGATTTAATAGTACAAAGCAAATATTAAAGTTAAATGAAGGAGAGAAAACTAAGGTCAGAGGATGGATTTACAGAAAAAGAGATCTAGCAGATAATATATTTATAGTTGTAAGAGATTCTGAAGGTATAATTCAAACAGTTTTACCAAGGAAAAATGCTCCACAAGACTTAGTTTCTTTAGCAGAAAAATCTACCATAGAATCTTCAGTTGTTATAGAAGGTATAGTTAAAAATGATGAAAGAGCTCCAGGCGGTAAAGAATTGCAAATAGAAAATTTATCAATAATAGGGCTTTCGGATGACTTTCCAATAAAGGGAGGAGAAAGCATAGACTACTTATTAGATATAAGACACTTATGGTTGAGATCTAGGAAATTAACATCGATAATGAAAATAAGACAATCAGTTTTGGAAGGATTAAGAGAATACTTTAAGAAAAACAACTGGTGGGAAGTAAATCCTCCAATATTAACGCAGAGTGCTGTTGAAGGTGGAGCTACTCTGTTTGAGGTCAATTTCTTTAACAAAAAAGCATATCTAAGCCAAAGTGCGCAATTTTATTTAGAGGTTATGATATTCAGCTTAGAAAAAGTTTGGGCAATAACTCCAAGTTTTAGGGCAGAAAAAAGTAGGACTAGGAGACATCTTTATGAATACTATCATTTAGAAGGAGAAGCTGCATGGATGGGTATGAAAGATATGATGAATCATGTAGAAGGATTAATTAAGAGTGCTATTAAGAAGGTTTTAGAAGATAGGCTGGAGGATTTAGAGATAGTTAAAAGAGACACAAATATACTCGAAAACTCATTAAAAACAAATTTCCCAGAAATTACATATGACGAGGCGATATTGAAATTAAAAAATAAAGGAATTAACATAAAGTGGGGAGATGATATAGGAGCCGATGAAGAGAAAGTACTAACAGAATACTTCGATACGCCATTTTTCCTAACTATGTTTCCAAAGCATCTCAAAAGTTTCTATATGAAGATAGATGATAGCAGACCAGATGTTGTATTGGGCTTTGATTTAGAAGCCCCAGAAGGATATGGAGAAGTAGTAGGAGGTAGTCAAAGAGAAGATAGTTATGAAAAACTATATAAAAGAATAGTTGAAGAAGGTTATAACCCAAGCGATTATCAATGGTATTTAGATTTAAGAAAATATGGCACAGTACCTCATAGCGGTTATGGGCTTGGTGTAGATAGATTGGTAACATGGATAGCTGGACTAGATCATATAAGAGATTCCATACCTTTCCCAAGATTTAGAGAGAGAATATATCCATAAAGCGACAAATAAAACAAGAGGATAAAATTCATGTCTAAGAAAGTTTGTTCTTTACTATCAGGAGGTAAAGACAGTACTTATGCTTTGCACAAAGCAGTAGAGTTCGGTTACGAAATATCATGTATAGTTAGCATAAAACCTATTAGAAAAGATAGTTATATGTTTCATTTTCCTATGGTTGAACTTACTTCTCTTCAAACTGAGTCAATGGGATTAAGAAAAGTACATCATATATTAAGTTTAAGTGGTGAAAAGGAAAAGGAGGTTGAAGAACTTTATTACGAATTATCAAGAATAAAAAAAGAAAACGATTTTAATACATTAGTTATAGGAGGTATAGCTAGCCATTACCAATTAAATAGATTTAAGGCATTAGCAGAGAAACTAAGTATAGATCTTTTTGATCCTCAGTGGGGTGCAAATCCTGAAAAATATATGTATGACTTACTCGATTATAATATACATTTTATTATAACTCAGATAACTACATATGGCATACCAATAGAGTATTTAGGAATAGAAATAAATAAAGAAATAATAGATAGAATTATAGAATTTTCGAAAAAATATGGATTCCATGCAGCATTTGAAGGAGGGGAAGCAGAAACTTTTGTAATAAATGCCCCGCTTTTTAGAAAAGGAATTTGTATCGAATCTTATAAGAAAAAGATAAGCGATTTTGAGTATTCTTTACTTCTTAAAAATGCATATTTATGTGATAACGCAAAATCAACAATTTTAAATTCTTAAGTCATTTCAGTTAGAAAGACAAACTTAGCAATTTCATGGCATTTTTTGAAGTTGTTGAAATTATGGTATTCCTTTCTACTTTTTTAATGCCTGATATAAAGTCAATGAATTTATAAAGCATCAGAGGAGAAAGTCTTACTCCATGATAATTGTATGGTCCATCGCTTTCTAATACTACGCTACTGAGCGGGGTATTTTCTATAATTTTTTGATACTTTTTTTGTATCATTAGCGCTGCGTTTAATGATATCACATAATCTTCTCTAATTATTTGATCAATTAAAGTTAAAGGGCCAGTATACCAATGGAACATGGCTTTCTTTACTTCTTTATTTTTCAGAATATTTAGAACTTCATTCCATGCGTTCGGAGAATGTATGTTAATCATTGCATTTAATTCTTTTGCTAGGTTTACGAATAAAAGAAAAATTTCTTCTTGCATTTTATAGGTATCTTCGCTAAGGAATCTTTTATCTATTCCAACTTCTCCAATACATTTAAGTCCATTCTTTTCAATTATTTTTAGAATTATTTTTACTTCTTCCGTTTTGCCTTCTTTGATCATCCATGGGTGGAAACCTCCGCATGGTATCACATTTTTAGGGTAACTATAGCTTAGCTCGATTATTTTATTTAAACTTTTTATGTCTTCAGATACAGCAACTACTTTTATGTTACTTTTGAATATTTCTTCTAATTCATTTTCCTGAAATTCGTTTAAGTGACAGTGCATATCATAGATCTCCATTTTTGCATCATCTATCTTTTTCCTATCCTTTTATATAAAAGTTTTGCTAACATACCCATTCAAAAAGATTTTAAAATCGCAAAATGCTTAAAATTAATCATTATTAATATATATTGTTTCAAAATAAACAGCTTTTCTTTCGATAGCTTTTTTTATAGATTCTTCTTTATTAGTTAAGCTAGATTTTCCGCTTTTTATTTCAACAAAATATATAGACTTCACTTCATTATTCTCTAATCCGTCAAATACCACATAATCTATGGGTGATCCAATAAATCTTGCTTCTTTTGGATTGTGTTTAAAATTAGGCATATATGGCGCAAATTGTTCATAGACCTTCCCAGAAATAACAGCTCTGCTTTGCTGTATAGCTTCCTTTCTTGCTTTTTCTATTGATTCCATTGCTATAACTTTAGCCTTTTCATTGGCTATTTCTTGTATGCTACTTTTAATGCTGTCAAGTTTAACTGATTTTCTCCAATTAGATATATAAAGATAAAGTATTACCACTAATTCAATAAGTATCATAAAGATTAATGAATAGATCGTTATGCTCAAATTGATCTCCCACAAGTTTAGTGAGATTAAAACATTAAAAGGGTTAGACACTAAATTACTAAAAGGCATTAATGATGGGTACAAAGTTTGCATTCGTCACAGGAGGAGTGATGTCAGGTATAGGAAAAGGAATAGTTTCAGCGAGTACTGGATTATTGCTCAAATCGAGAGGATATAGCGTTGGTATTATTAAAGTAGATCCGTATTTAAATGTCGATGCTGGTACAATGAATCCATATGCTCATGGTGAAGTTTATGTTACAGAAGATGGAGGAGAAACAGACTTAGATTTAGGGCATTATGAAAGATTCTTAGGTATAAATTTAACTAAAAAACACAACATAACAACAGGTCAAGTTTATTTTAATGTTATAACTAAAGAAAGAAGAGGAGAATATTTAGGAAAAACAGTTCAAATAATACCTCATATTACTGATGAAATAAAAAATAGGATAATCACTTTGTCAAAAGATACAGGAGTAGATGTAATGGTTATAGAAATTGGCGGTACGGTTGGAGATATAGAAGGTCTACCATTTTTAGAAGCAGCAAGACAAATGTGGGTTGATTTAGGGCCAGATAATGTAGCATTTATTCATGTAGCTATTTCTCCAATATTATCTGCAACAGGGGAGCAAAAGACTAAACCTGTTCAACACAGCGTGCAGGAGTTAAGAAGGATTGGAATACAACCTAATGCAGTTATTGTCAGAAGTTCAAGACCTCTAGAAGAAGAATCTAGATATAAGATTGCATTATTTTCAAATCTTCCGAAAGAATCAGTTTTTAGCGATCATGACACTTTTACACCATATGAAGTCCCTCTTATTTTAGAAAGCCAAGGATATGGCAAATTCTTAACAAAAAGATTTAATATAGAGGAGAGAGAAGCAGATTTAGCATCATGGGAAGAATTTGTTAATAAGCTAAAATCGATAGATAAGCAAGTCCCTATAGCTATGGTCGGAAAATATACTAAATTAAAAGATAGCTATATAAGTATAACAGAGGCATTAAAAAGTGCAGGAGTTTTTACAAGTGTTATGCCAAAATTAATTTGGGTTGAAGCGACCGATATTGAAAATGGGCAAATAAAAGTTGAAGATGTTTTACAAGATGTTAAAGGAGCAGTTGTTTTACCAGGATTTGGAGCTAGAGGAACTGAAGGCAAAATAAAGGCAATTAAATATTTAAGAGAAAATAATATACCTATGTTAGGAGTTTGCTTTGGAATGCAACTTTCAGTAGTTGAGTTTTCTAGGAATGTATTAGGACTAAAGGATGCAAATTCTACAGAAATAAATCCAAATACACCCTATCCAGTTATTGATTTGTTACCAAACCAAAAGAATATAGATTATATGGGAGGCACGATGAGACTTGGGGCGTCAAAAATAAATGTTGTTAAAAATACTACGGTATACGATTTATATAGAAAAGAAATTGTTTATGAAAGACATAGACATAGATATGAGGTTAATTTAAAATTCTTAGATAAGTTAATTGATGCAGGAATTAAAGTGAGTGGTTGGAGCGATCAAGGATTAGTCGAATTCATAGAATTATCTAAAAAAGATCATAAGTTTTTTGTAGGAACACAACCACATCCAGAATTCACAAGTAGACCACTAAATCCGAATCCATTATATGTTGGTTTAATAAAAGCTGCAATTTGATTTGATATAAATTAAAATTTAACCTTAAGATCTAAAAAATATAAATAATAAGCCAATTATTATTGGTTTGGGAGAAAATATGATATTGAGCGATAGAGACATTAAGATTCTTTTAAAATCGGGGGAATTAGTAATAGATCCTTTGAGTGATGATACAATAAGGGAAAATGGAGTAGATTTAAAGCTTGGAAGAGAATATTGTGCATTTAAAAAAACAAATACTATTCTAGATCCGAATAAACCTGGAAATGCTAACGAATTTTACGAGTGCGATTCATCGGATAGTTTTGTAGTAGAATCTCATAGACATTATTTGCTTCACACTCTTGAATATATTAAGTTACCTTCTTATCTTGCTGGTTTAGTCAACTTAAGAAGTACATGGGCAAGAACGGGAATATATATACCTAGCACTGTTACAGATGCAGGATTTGAAGGTCAATTAACCATCGAGGTTATAGGTAGCGAATTTCCGGTAAAGCTTTATGCTGGTGATAGGTTTTTGCATTTAATATTAGTTAAAATGGAAACACCTTCAGAAAAACCCTATGAGGGTAATTATAAAGGGCAAACCGGAGTTAGGCTCCCAAAATTTTTTAACAATAAATAAGATTAAAATACAAAGTCAATATTACTTCAATAAGAAATTAAAAAATTTATTAATCGTTATAGTTTTTATATTGGAGAAAATTACGTTAATATTTTTACTCATATATTCATTTATTTATTAATAGCTTTTAGACTATATTATTTTTTACTAATTCTTAATTTTTATTTATTTTTCTTCTTTATAATAAATTATAATAGAAATATTTGAATTTAAGATTTGAATAAAGTGTAAAGTTATAATTTTAAGTTTTGATTAAATTTTCACCCAATATAGTATAATAAATGTTAATGTAAAAATTTATTACAATTTAAGTTTTATAAATTAGTAGCAAATAGCTATTGAGAGTGAAACGCTTGAAAAAATACTACATCGAGACATTTGGCTGTGCTCTTTCGGAATTTGATAGCTCAACTATGGACTCTATATTATCTCAAAACAATTTTGAAAAAACATCAGAGATAAGTGAAGCAGATATTATAATAGTTAATACTTGTGCTGTTAGATTAGACACGGAAGCAAAGATATTGAAGAGACTTAAGGAAATTAAGAAAAACTACGGCAATTCAAAGTTAATAGTTTCAGGTTGTTTAGCTAAAGCTAGACCATCTCTAATTAATAGAGTTGTCCAAAACGCAAGCCTAATATCTCCTCAAAACGTAACTAGGATATTAGAAGTTGTTAATAATAAAGATAAAATAGTATTAATTGATGGTGAGAGGAATACAGATTTTATTCCAACACCTCCCATAGAGGACAGCATTGCAACAATTATGATAGAAGAAGGCTGTGTTGATAATTGTAGTTTCTGCATTACGAAATTGGCTAGAAAAACTTTAAGATCATATAAGCCCAGAATTATTATAGAAGTCTTTGAGAAGCTAGTAAAAAATGGCGTTAAAGAAATTAGATTAACTGGTCAAGATATAGCCGCTTATGGATTAGATTTTAATCCTAAATTTAGACTTGATGATTTGATTAACACAATATTAGATAAAATAAAAGGAGATTATAGAATAAGAATTGGAATGATGACACCAGATAAGTCAATTGAAATAATTGATAATTTACTTAGTTATTATAATGATGAAAGGATATTCAAATTCTTCCACATACCAGTCCAATCAGGAGATGATGAAGTTTTAAAAATAATGAATAGAAATTATACTATAGATGATTATAAGCAATTACATAACAAAATAAAATCTAAATATCCAGATTCTTTATTTGCTACAGACATTATAGTTGGACATCCAGGAGAAGATGAAGAGGCTTTTCAAAATACGGTCAAACTTGTTAAAGATTTAAGATTTGAAAGGGTTTACTTAGCTCAATACAGTATAAGACCAAGAACTAAGGCAGCATATATGGAGCAAGTTCCAGAGCCAATAAAAAAGGAAAGAAGTCTAATTTTAAATGAAGTAATTAAGCAAATAGATTTGGATATATATAAAAAGTATGTTGGTAACGAATACGAAGCATTAGTTACGTCTCATGGATTTAAGAAGAATTATGTTATGGCAAGATTAAATAATTATTTTCCTATTGCAATTAAAGGTGATAGCGATTTAATTGGTAAGAGAGTAAAAGTAAAAATAAGTAATGCTACATACTTCGATCTTAGAGGGGAAGTAATAGATAGGAATTATGAAAAATCTTTACTAGAAATTCATACTATATCAGACGGCAATTAAATCATTTAAAATTATTTAATATTGTATTTATTTCTTTAATTCTTTAATACCTTTATACTTGATTTTTATTATTTTAATTCCAAGTTTTACAGCTAATTTTTGAATCGAATAATCGTCTGTTGCTAAATAAACTTCTTCGCATTTTTCTTTGTATTGTAAAGATAGCGCTAAAACATCTAGATCAGTTTTACTTAGTTTGCTAGAAAGTTTCCATTTCTTTGCCTCTTCTTTTATTTTTAATAAAAATTTAGTATCAGGATCTATTATAGATAGCTTATCTGCATTTATAATTATATTTAATATATTTTTGGATGCCTCATCTTTTACTTCTTGTATAACAGATGAAGTAGTTATACTCTTATCCAAATTACTTAATACAAACCCTGAAAATATGGCTCCAGTATCTAATATTATGCAATTATTACCAGTATGATAATAACCTAGAGAATAGTCTCTCATAATAGCTTTCCCACCATCTAAATCTTGCTATTTTTGCTGGTTTATCGCATAAAGTTATTCTAAGAGAAGACTTAGACCTGCTTGCTATTTTTTCTTGTCCATCAATATTTATGAAATAATTTCCGCTGTCATCTTTTATATTAATATCAATATATCCACTATATGGAAATACTACAGGTCTTATATGAAGTTGAACTGGATTTAATGGGGTTAAAATTATAGAATTTAGCCTGGGATCAATTATAGGCCCTCCTGCGCTTAGGCTGTAGGCTGTTGAGCCAATTGTTGTTGATACAACTATACCATCTCCATCAACACCATAGATTCTATCTCCATTATAATATGCATCAAGCTTAACTAACGATCCATCTGAGGTAAAAATTACTATATCATTCATAGCACAATTTTTAGTTTCTCCGTTAAATATAGGTTGTAATCTGGGATACTCAACCAAAGTGAACTTGTTATTTATAAATTCATAGACTTTGTTTTCTACTTCATATTCTTCCACGTCTAACATAAAACCTCTTTTCCCAGCTCTAATAGCCATTATTATTGAGTTTCCTGTCTTTTCTCTCATTACAGTTCTTAATAAAGTTCCATCGCCCCCAATTACAATAATTTTGTTAGGTGGATTTATTTCAATGTTAAAATCATCTATAGTGTTTATATCGCTGTAGTTTTCTTTGCTTTCTTTTTCTAAAATTGGTTGTTTATTGTATTTAGTAAGAACTTTTATAACTTTTAAAGCAATTTCTTTTGCAGTTGTACTATTGGGTTTTATTACGATTCCATATTTTTCGGTTGACAAACTGTCCACCATACAAGTATAATAAGATATAAGTAGTCTATAAAACCTCATCTTAATCTATAATTATAATAAAAATCTTTTATTAAGATACCTTTATGCTTTTAGATAAACGATTTTTCTAACTATCGTAAATATTTGTAGGCCAGGATAATAACCCGCCTTCTGTTTAGTGGCATTTGACTCTGCGGATTTAGAGGGCTTGCGTGGCTCCTCATAGCCCTCTACCTTGCTCCGCTGGGGTCGGCCGTTTCATCGCATCCTCCATTATCTTCAGCAGATTACTATCTTCTTGTTGCCAAGAAGATCTTGCTGCATCATTATCATATAATGGAGGCCGTTTCGTTTCTGTGCCGTTGCCTGAGGTATCACCTCAGCCAGAGGCCCAGCTGCCACCGAGAGGGCGGTGTTTCCTCAGGCCAATAGGCCCGTCAGCCACTATCCTGGCCTACAAAATTATATAGATCAGGTAGAATTAATAAATTGGATGTAAATAGGTAATTGTAATGCCTGACAAAATAAGTAGTAAATGCATTAAAGTGTATAAAGAGTTGGGAAATAATGCTATTAATATATTGAAAGAGATGGGTTTATTGAATCAGGATTTAAGGCCAAGAAAAGAAGGCAATTATTTATTGATTCCTATAGTAAATGAAAAATCTTTAAATGAGATTGGAAAACATTTTCCTTTTGAAATTTGTAATGAATTATTTGAAGAATATAAATTTAAATCAAAGAAATTAAATGCAATTATAGAAGGCATATCTAGTTATCTAATAATAGGTAAAATAGCAATAATAAATTATAAAGGTAACTTGGAAATATTGAGAAAAGCAGCAAGTGAAATTGCTAGGATTAATCCTAATATAGAAAGTGTATATGCAAAAATAGATACAGAGGGGGAATTTAGAGTACCAAAACTCATATTACTTTATGGAAAGGATAATACATTAACTTTGTATAAAGAAAATGGTTTGATTTTCTACATTGATATAAAAAAGGTTTATTTCAACCCAAGACTTGGGGGGGAGCATAATAGGATAGCAGATATGGTAAAAGATGGAGAATTTGTATTAGATATGTTTACAGGCGTAGGAGGTTTTGCATTAAACATTGCTAAGAAAAGAATATCAAGGGTTATAGGTGTTGATTTAAATCCCTATGCTATAAGTCTTGCATCTTTGAATGCAAAAATTAATAAAAAGACATTAAAAGGAGAAACATTTTTTATAAGAAGTGACTCTATGAACCTTGACAATATTATTAAAACTAAATTTGATAGAATAATAATGAATCATCCTACAGGTTCTCTTTCTTTTTTAAGAGCAGCATGCAATCTAATAAAAAATCAAGGTAATATACATCTATATACTTTATTAGACAATAAAAAACAAAATTTAAATATAATTTTGGATCAATTAAAAGTAAATTGCAATTATAGTTTCGAGATATCGCAAGTCAGAAGGGTATTAGATTATAGCCCAAAACAGTCAATCTATGAGATAAACATAAAAATATGATTAATATGCTATTACAAACGCAATTAAACCTGTTATAAATACTCCATCAAAAATTCCTGCTCCACCAATGCTTACTAAAGGAGCAAATATTTTTTCAGGATCTTTTGCTAAATGCAATATATCTGCTCCCAACAAGCTGCCCATGGATCCGCTAATATATGCTGCTGAAGCAGCAGCTGGACTTATTCCAGCGATTAATATTGCTGGAATTGATGATATAATGGGCGGTATAAATGCTGGCACTGCTATTCCAACACCTTTTATAGGCTTTGCCAAAAAATATGTTGTTAAAGTATTAATAAGAAGAGAAGCAATAAAAGCCATGTAAAATATTTTTGAATATGGGGAATAAATCATTAATATGAATAATGTTATTGAAACAAATAAGGGAACTAAAGCTCCTCCTATATTAACGGCAATAGACATGGTCTCTTCTCTAAAAGTCATTTTAGGAACTGGTATAGGAATCCCAAAAAAATCAACGTATTGTAATTCTAATACATTTTCTATTATTCCAGTTCTGATCCTTTTCACTATAAGGTTTACAAAACTCAAAGCTGGACTCAATACTATTAGTATTGCAGATAGTATGCCTAAAGGAAGAGCGTAACTTAAGGTAGATGACTGCGCTATATATACTGGAAATCTAAAGGCTATTAATGCTATAATAACTCCTGCCATTAGATAAAATCCCATAAATATTGGATGTGTTGG
Organism: Caldisphaera sp.; assembly: GCA_002877855.1. The sequence continues at coordinate 10,838 of PNIA01000009.1, read as the reverse complement.
TGGGCTTATTACTATTCTTTTATTTTCTTCTATTGAAATTTCTTTTCACCTCAGATCATTTGATAAAATAAGGGTGAAAATATTTAAATATGCTTTTATGATTTTTTCAGCTTCTTAAAAGTTAAATAAGAAAAGCCTCCCGATATTAGACCTGAAAAAACATAAGTTAATCTCCATAAAATAACAACATTTAAAGGTAATAATAATGCAAGCCCATATTCAGCTCCTCCTTCTCCAGCTGGTGTAGGAAATGATGCCATAGAATAGTTAAACATTAGAGCTATAAAGATATTTAAATAAGTTATATCTAAATTTTTTAATAAAATTCTTATTGAAAATACTTGGATTATATATGCAACTAATGTAATAGCTATGGAATTTATTATTATTTTCTTATTTCCAGCAACTCTAAGTAAGTTTTGGAATCTATCTATCTCATATATTATTCTTTGCTTTATATTATCTTTTCCTATTTTACTAATAAGTTTCATAAACAAATTTTTTATGTTAACATTAAAAACTAAAATCCAAAATATTATGGTTAAAAAAGAGAAAATAGTTATACCTATAGATTTGGGTAGATAATATAATGATAATACAAATGATACAACTGATGGTATTATGCCGTCAAAAAATGACTGAAGAGAAGAAATACCAAATGCTTCTCCCATTGGAGTTTGAGAGTATTTACTTATTAATCCAGCAATTGTGAAAACACCTCCAAAATTTCCTGGGGTAATCGTTCCTGCAAAGAATCCGTTAAATTGAATTTCCATAGCTTCGATAAAATTTATTTTGCATTTTTTTGATGAATTGCATATGTAATAGAGCCTGAACGATTTTATAATTTCTGATAAAGTTATTAATAAGAATGAATATAGTAATAAAATGTTACCTTTGTATATTATATAGATGATTTTAATTGGATTTTCTGTAATTATGGAGAGCACTGCAATCATTATAATTAATAGCACTGCAATCATTAATAAATTTCTTCTATTCAAACTTAATTCCCAATAGCATGATGTAATTAAAAAAGAATTAAATTATTATGTTATCTTCAAAATTAAAATAGTTTATACTTGTATTTTTGTTGATATCTGTTCTTTGCTTTTATTCTTTAATTTATCTTCTTCCCAACTTTTTTCTACCATCTCAGCAGCTATCAAAGCCTTCTTCTGTATGTAGTCGGTTATGTAATTTAGTAAAAACCTTACGGGGCCATATTTGAATCCTTTAATATAAAATCTACTAACTATGTCTTTTGCCCAATAAGTGCTATGGTTTAAAGTTGCTTTAAGTAGATCTATGTGTTCTCTTGTTAAGAAATTCTTTCTAAACCAATCCCTTTCTTTTAATTGACCCATTGGGACAAAGAACATAGGAACTATTAAGCTCCTATATGGTCTTAACCTTTCTATGAGCTCTGTTGTAGCCATTACATCATCTGGCTCTTCTTCAGGAAGACCAACAATTAATGTTACTGCAGGAATTATATTGTGATCCATTAAAATTGAGAATGCGGATTCAACTACATCGGGCCACTTATCTGCGCTATAAGGGGCAGATTTAGCTGGCATGATTTTTTTGGCTAACTTAACACTACCTGTTTCTAGGCCTATTTCTACTCCTAAGAAATCTTGATTCCCGCTATACATGATATCTGTAAGCTTTGATATTAACTTATAGTTTTCTTCTGCATATTTTACAGCCGCTAAGCTCACATGAGACCATGCTATAGGTAAATCTGATATTTCTCTTACCATTGTGTGTAATTTCAAAAGTTTCTCTGGCCTGGGCCTAATTCCATCAGCAAAATAAAGTAAATTATCTTCACTATGAAGAAGTATTTGATCGATACCTTCACTCAGGTTTAATTTTACTTCTTCTATAACTTTTTCTGGCGGTATAGACCTCCACGCTCTTAGAGTTACGCTACAAAACTTGCATCCTCTAGGGCATCCTCTCATTATTTCTACAAGCCCATTTACGCTTGCATGCTTTATCTTAGGTATTTCATCCAATGACGGAACGTCAGGAGGTCCTATAAAAACATAATCTGGCAAATCTTCATTGTTAAGAGCTTTTTTAACTAGTTCAACAGAAACTTTTTCTGCTTCCCCGTCTACGACTGTATCAACCCCCCATTTTTTCCATTCCTCAAGAGACCATAACCACTGCCAAGCAGCAGGGCCGCCAACAATTATTTTTACCCCATTCTCTTTAGCTTTCCTTATAGCAGGGCTTTCCATGAATTTTCTAAATGAAACTCTATTAATAGGCTCCTTGCCTGTTATACTCCACCATTCGCTGCTTGGGGGACCATATGCAAAATAATCATGATGGCCTATCATTATTACTTTTACTGTATCTAAGTGCTTATTTATGTGATCTGGATCAATCACTGCTGCGTTTATTCCAGAATCAATTAAAGCAGCTTCTATTTTTCTAATACCATAAGGAGCTATAGCTGGCCTACCCAGCTTATCTACTTTTGGCTTAGGTGCTGCTATCCATTTCCAGATCGACTCTGGTAGACCAATAGATGGTCCAGTAGTCATAAATCCTAAGAACTCATGCTTATGATGATCACTCATCATTGTCCTATCAGTAGTTAATATTACATCAAATACCATTTCTATCACCTTAAATCGCTATCAGTCTTTTCTCTTACAATTATGATTGTTTGAGATAAAAATTCACCTAAAAAATCTCTAAGCTTTTCCATATAGGAATAATCAGAAGAGTTATAAACATGAATTATAACTCTTTTTGCCCTAGCCCTAAATGCGTTAACAAGCTCCTTTTTTACGTAACTAGCGTCTGATTTAGAATCCCAATTTATATGATAAACATCAACTCTACCTTGGTTTATTGTATTTTGGGTTTCAGGCAAACCATTCTCCCCTATGCATTATGTTATATTATGCGTAGGTTAAATAAATTTTATCATATATTGTTATAATTTCTATTATTAATAAATATATAAAATAATTTTTAGTACGAATCTAAAATTATTTATACAAATGAGTAATAGTTGTTGTTATTGTTTAATTCTTACTTTATTCAATCTAAAGCGTGTGAATTTAGTTTTTAAATAATATAAAATATTAATATTTATAAAAATAATATAAAATGCTAATTTAAAGGCTCTAGAGCATAGTTTTTTTGTGGAGATGGTGGGGTAAAATTATGTCAGAAGAGAATCAATCTAACAATTCGAAAGAAATAATTTTGAGAGTATCTGAGGCAAGGCCAAGAGATACTGGGAAAAGAAGAGTAAGAATAGATGTTGATATAATGAAGCAACTAAATGTTGAACCAGGTGATATAGTAGAAATAGAAGGTAAGAAGAAGACAGTTGCTGTTGTATGGCCATCATTGCCTGAAGACCAAGGCCTAGATATAATAAGAATGGATGGTATATTGAGAAAAAACGCAGACATTAATATTGGAGACAAGGTAATTGTTAGAAAGGCTATTCCAAAACAGGCTACAAAAGTAAAGTTGGCTCCAACAGTTCATTCGATATCAGTTGATGAGGGATTTAAAAAATATGTTAAAAAGAAGCTTGTTGGAACTCCTGTCATTGAAGGAGATGTTATAGTCGTTCCTGTTATAGGTCAGGCCGTCCAATTGACAGTAATAGATACAAGACCAAGAGGAATTGTTATAATAAGTGAAAAAACTTCAGTTGATATTCTTGAAAAGCCAATGACACAAATAAACGTTCCTAAGGTAACTTACGAGGATATAGGCGGTTTAAGGGAAGTAGTATCTAGAATTAGAGAATTAGTTGAGTTACCATTAAGGCACCCGGAACTATTTGCAAGACTCGGAATTGAGCCACCTAAGGGAGTTCTTCTCTTTGGTCCTCCAGGAACCGGTAAGACATTATTAGCAAAAGCGGTTGCAACAGAAAGCGATGCATATTTTGTTGCAATAAATGGTCCTGAAATCATGAGTAAGTTTTACGGAGAAAGTGAACAAAGATTAAGAGAGATTTTTGAAGAGGCCAAGAAAAATGCGCCAGCAATAATATTTATCGATGAAATAGATGCAATAGCTCCTAAGAGAGACGAAGTTGTAGGAGAAGTGGAAAGAAGAGTAGTGGCACAGTTATTGGCTCTAATGGATGGTCTTGAAAATAGGGGCCAGGTAATAGTTATTGGAGCAACAAACAGGCCAAATGCAGTAGATCCAGCATTAAGGAGACCTGGTAGGTTTGATAGAGAAATTGAAGTACCTTTACCTGATAAGCAAGGAAGATTGGAAATCTTGCAGATACATACAAGGCATATGCCATTAGATAACGATGTTGATATGGAAAGGCTATCAGAAATTACAAAAGGATATACAGGGGCAGATTTGGCAGCATTAGTAAAAGAGGCCGCCATGCATGCACTAAGAAGATATCTGCCAGAGATTGATATAGAGCAGGAAAAAATACCAGTTGAAGTTTTAGAAAAAATGGTAGTTACTATGGAGGATTTTATCGCCGCGTTTAAAGAAATAACGCCTAGCGGATTAAGAGAGATTCAGGTTGAAATACCAGAAGTTCATTGGGAAGATATAGGAGGTTTAGATAGCTTAAAGCAAGAATTAAGAGAGGTAGTAGAATGGCCATTAAAGTACCCAAATTCATTTAAGAGGATTGGGGTGCAACCACCTAAGGGAGTTCTTCTCTTTGGTCCTCCAGGAACCGGTAAGACATTATTAGCAAAAGCAGTTGCAACAGAAAGCGGAGCTAACTTCATAACAGTTAGAGGGCCAGAAGTATTAAGTAAATGGGTAGGTGAAAGCGAAAAAGCAATAAGGGAAATCTTTAAAAAAGCCAGACAATATGCACCTGCAGTAGTTTTCTTTGATGAAATTGATGCTATAGCAGCTTTAAGAGGCACCGATGAGGGGACAAGGGTCGGAGAAAGGATAGTTAGCCAACTTCTTACTGAAATAGATGGAATTACTGACCTTCAAAACGTTGTTGTTATAGCAGCAACAAACAGACCAGAAATGGTTGACCCAGCCTTAATAAGACCCGGAAGGTTAGAAAAACTAGTTTATGTTCCACCCCCAGATGAGAGAGGCCGGCTTGAAATATTGCAAATACATACAAGAACAGTACCTTTAGGAGATGATGTTGATTTAGTTGACATAGCAAAGAGGACTAATGGATATACAGGTGCAGATCTAGCGGCATTAGTAAGAGAGGCTGCTATGGGTGCTTTGAGGGAAGACTTACAAAACGGAATAGTGAAAAAGAGGCATTTTGATGTTGCATTATCAAAGGTGAAGCCAAGTGTAACCCAATACATGATAGAATATTATATGAAATGGATGGAAACAGCTAGGCAAATAAATCCAGGTAGATCTACAGCGACATCTATAACCTATTGAGGTGATAAATTTGAGTATATGGGCAGAATCTCCGTATTTAAACATAGTATATGATGAGATAAAAAGGTTAACTAAAGATGGAGAAATTCCTGTTTCTGAAAGAGAAATCATATCAAGTTTATCTCGTCAAGGATATGAAATGTCTCCTGCTGACCTAATAAAGATTTTAATAAAATTAGAGATAATGGGTTTAATAGTAGTAAGTTCTAGTACAAAGGAAGACAGGCTTATTAAATTAAAGAAGTCAATGGAACAATTTGAAATCCCTCATCAAGTAGATAATGAAAGTTAACGAAAAATTAAAACGTTTTAATTTTTATTTTATAAGTGGTGAAACTTTTGGGAGTAAACTTAAAAGACCTGATTCCAGAAAACGCAAAACAAGATATCGAAATAAAATCTTTAAAAGGTTATTCTATAGCCCTGGATGGGTATAATATGTTATATCAATTTCTTGCTGCAATCAGACAACCTGATGGAACACCATTAATAGATTCGCAAGGTAACATAACTAGTCATATAAGCGGTCTATTTTATAGAACAATAAACTTAATTGAAGAAGGCGTTAAACCTATATATGTTTTTGATGGAAAACCTCCGGAAATGAAAAAAAGGGAAATTGAGGAGAGAATTTCTAGAAGGCAGCAATATGCGGAAAAATATCAAAAGGCAAAAGAAGAAGGCCGTATAGAAGAGGCGAAAAAATATGCTCAAGCATCTACGTCTCTTTCAAGCACAATGGTAAATGATGCAAAGCAGCTATTAACTTATATGGGTATACCATGGATTCAAGCGCCAGCTGATGGAGAGGCACAGGCAGCTTACATGGCTAAAAAAGGTGATGTATATGCTGCAGGAAGCCAGGATTATGATAGCCTACTTTTTGGTTCTCCAAAACTAGTTAGAAATCTCGCAATAACTGGTAAAAGAAAGCTTCCAAATAAAGAAGAATATATTGAGATAAAACCTGAACTAATAAATTTATCAGATATGCTTAAACTACTAGATATTAGTAGAGAACAATTAATCTTAATAGGTATTTTATTAGGAACAGATTTTAATCCTGATGGAGTAAAGGGTTATGGGCCAAAAACTGCTTTAAAGTTCGTTAAGGAATATAAGGATCCGATAAAGGCTTTAAATTCAATAAAAGTTGATTGGGGAGATGTTGATCCTATAAAGATATATAATTATTTCTTAAGTCCTCCATCAAATGATAATTATAAAATAGACTGGAAAGAGCCAGATGAAGAAAAAATATTAGATATGTTAGTTAAGCAACATGATTTTAATGAAGATAGGGTTAAAAAGGCCATAGAAAGGCTAAGAAAGTCTTATAAAGAATCAATAAAAACAAAGCAGGCAAGATTAGATAATTGGTTTAAGTAATTTTATAAAATTAATAATAAAAAATTATATATTTTTTAGGATTTTATTTAATTTATCAGAATCAATATGTTGGTTTAATTTTTCCTCTTCATTAATTATTTTTGTTGATCTGGCAGATTCCACAAATTCAAAATATATGTCATTGTTTGTTAATATTTTAAATATTCTTTTAGCAGAATCTCCTATCTCATCTACTTTAAATTTTTCATATGATGGGACTTTAACTACATAATATATATTTCCATCTGGACTATAATAAATATTGGCCGACTTTATTTCTATGTTGTGCAATAGTTTATATACTAACTCTTTTGGATTATTTGTGAATTCTATCAAAATAATCTTATTAAAACCAAAATTGCTAAGCTTTTCTCTTAGGTATTTTTCAATCTCATGCTTATGTTGACCCAAATTTTCTAACATTACATATAGCTTTTTATCAAATATAATGGATTTCTTATAATTTACATCTTTCATTCCTTTTAGTTTGTCTTCTAATTCTAATAAAACTTTCATTACATCTACTTCCCATTTTTCATATAGTCCTTTGTCTATTTTTGCTTGACAGTTTGGGCACAGCATTCCACTTTTGACACAAATCTTATCTAATGGTATCTGCACTTTTTTCACCACTGGTATTACTACAAATAAACCTTTTATAAATTTGTAAAATGATAAAATTTAATTTCTTTTAATAATTCTTATAAGTATAATATAAATGATAAATTACTATTTGCAGTAGTAATACACATAAACTTATTTAAAGGTAATTGATAAAGGTTAAATAACTGTTTTGAGATTAAAGTAATGGTGAGTTAAAGTGGAGAAGTTTATGGAAGGGCTTAGCTTGGTTATAAGGGAATCGTTAAAGAATCCAAAATATAGATATATTATGATAGCTGTGGCGTTAATTTCTTTATTGGCTGCTTTTGGAACTGGTATGGCTATAGCTCATGCTGCAACCGGTTCTTCTACTGCAGCTGTTTCGCCTTACTCTGAACTAGGTAAAGCTATTGGTTCAGGTTTAGCAATAGGTCTAGCAGGAATTGGTGGAGGTTACGCTGTAGGTGTTGCTGGTGCTGCAGCAATAAGTGCTGTCGCAGAAAACAGGGAGCTATTTGGAACAGCATTCATATTTGTGGTATTAGGAGAAGGAATAGCAATATATGGATTATTGATAGCGATAATAATATTGTTTGTATTGCCATGATTTTTTAACATGCAATATTTATATTTTGTTTTATGCTTGTAATATCCAGTAATTAAACGGTGTTAGAAGTGGTGGAACCAAGAAAGGAAAAGAAAGAAAAAGATTTTTCTCAATGGTATGATTGGATACTAGAAAGGGCTGAAGTTTACGATTACGGAAGGTATCCAGTTAAGGGTATGGGTATTTGGTTGCCATATGGATTTCAAATAAGGAAAAGAACTATAGATTTAATGAGAGATTTACTAGATTCAAAGGATCATGAAGAGATTTTGTTCCCTCTCTTAATTCCAAAATGGATGTTAGAAAAAGAAGGAGAGCATATAAAAGGCTTTGAAGATGAAGTATTTTGGGTAACCCATGGAGGAACTGAAGAACTAGATCAAAAGTTAGCCCTTAGACCAACAAGCGAAACGATTATAACATATTATGAATCACTTTGGTATCAAAGTTATAAACAATTACCAAAAAAATTGTATCAAATAGTTAGTATGTTTAGATATGAAACCAAAGCAACAAGACCATTAATAAGATTAAGAGAAGTAACAAGTTTTAAAGAAGCTCACACAATTCATGATAGTTTTGATAGTGCAGAAAACCAAATAAAAGAAGCAATAGACATATATAAAAAGTTCTTTGATGAATTAGGAATACCTTATATAATTAGCAAAAGGCCCGATTGGGATAAGTTTGCAGGAGCATTATATACTATAGCTTTCGATACGATAATGCCTGATGGTAAAACATTACAAATAGGAACTGTACATCATTTAGGCCAAAGTTTTTCAAAAGCATTTAACTACAAGATACAATTAAAGGATGAATCTTTTGATCATCCATGGCAGACAAGTTATGGTATAAGCGATAGGGTTATTGCAACAATAATTGGTGTACATGGAGATGATAATGGTCTAGTGTTGCCACCTGACATAGCCCCTATACAGGTGGTGATAGTTCCAATACCATCAAATAATGAATCAGAAGCACAATCTGTAATTGAATATAGCAAAAATATACTTAATAAACTTGTTGATTCTAAAATTAGATGCAAAATTGACGATAGGCCAGACATCACTCCTGGAGAAAAATACTATTATTGGGAGGCTAAAGGTATTCCTGTTAGAATAGAAATTGGCTCTAGAGAATTAAAGAATCGTACCATAACTATAGTTAGAAGAGATACTTTAGCAAGAAAGGTAGTTGAAGAAAGCAATGTTATAAAAGAAACTAATTTAATTCTAGAAAGCATCAAAAACAATTTATATGAAAGAGCGTGGAAGAATTTACAACAAAAAATATACGAGTTTGATAATATAAAAGAAGCAAAGGATTATATAAATAAAAAAGGAATTGTTGAAATCCCCTGGTGCGGTAAAGAGACATGCGCAAACAAAATCATGGAAGAGCTCGAGGCAAAAAGTTTAGGAACACCATGGCCTTCTAAGAAATTATCTGGCAAAAAATGCCCTATATGTGGTGAAAAAGCTTTTACGGTTATGAGATATGCAAGACAATATTAGAATATTAATAAAAAATCTAGTGCTCAGAGGGCTCCTTGTCGTCATTAACTTTTAAGTTTCCGGGTCCACCACACTCTTCATCGCATTTTATACTATTGAAAATGGGCTTATAATTTGTTTATTTTTTAATTAACTTGACGTATGAAAATTTTAATTTTATCTTTTAATTTAGTTTAATAGGGGTCTGCTTGAATAAATATAAAATTAACAATATGGTAGGTGTATTAGTTCCTTTTACATTATCAGCTTATGTAGTATTTTCAATTTCCATGGTTCTAACCCAAATTTCAAGTTATTTTAATGTACCTCTTTACATTATCAGCTTAACATTTCCTATAGACTTTATAGGAGGAGCTATAGGAGGATTTATTTTAGGAAGATATGCAGATAAAGTTGGTAGGAAGTTTACAACAATTTTATCTATAATTTTGTTTTCTTTATTTCTAATTATTTCATCATTTTCTAATTCTATCATTGAATTATTTATAAGCTGGTTCTTTGTTGGTTTTGGCGTAAATGCTGAGAATGGCATAGCATATGCATTAATAGTTGAAACTTTGGGCTCATATACAGGGTCATTTGGGGGATTAGTTCAAGGTCTTTATTATGTAGGATTTGGATTAGATGTTTTAACGTTTAGTTTTATTAGATATTGGAGATTCCTATTTTTAACTATCGGTATAATAAGTTTAGTTTTTGGCATAATATCTTCAGTAGTTATTAAAGAAACGTTGAAAACTCATCAAAAAAGGGTATCAAATATAGGTGACCTTTTTATTAGCAAATATAGATATAAAACAATTTTGTTATCTTTAATAGTTGTAGGAGCATTTTTGCTAAGCGTTCCTTTATTAAGTATTGCTCCAACTTTAATTGAAAAGCTTGATATGACATCAGATATAGGTATACTTTCTATAATTGGCTTTCTTTCTTATTGGTTTGCTGGCTTTTTGTCTGATAAAATAGGAAGAGGTAAAACTACTATGAGCTTTTCAGCCTTAGGGCTTATTTCAGGTTTTTTATTAATATTTGCTAAGAATTCTTATTTTATAGTTCTTCTCTTAGCATTGCTTTATATATCATCTGGATTGTTTTCATATGATGGTATCTGGGTTAGTGAAAACTATCCAATAGAGTTGAGAGCTACTGCTTCAAATTTTGTTTTCATGTTTGGTAGAATTTTGGGCGGGTTTGCTCCAGAAATAACCTCAGTAATAGGGGTTTCAAGTCTTTCTTTTGGAATTGGCATAGTTTCAATTTTTTCTTCAGTTTTAATTTTTATAGTTTCTATTATTTTTATTTTAATAGAGAATAAATGATAGCAA
>PNIA01000018.1 GCA_002877855.1 Caldisphaera sp. | reverse complement strand
AGCACCATAATTAAATTCACATACAAAGTATATAAACTTCACGGTTTATCGGAAACTGTTGACGACGGCTTTTAATATATTATTAATTTCAAATATAACAATAGAATGGGCCCGTAGCTCAGCCAGGATAGAGTGTCAGCCTCCGGAGCTGAAGGGCGCGGGTTCAAATCCCGCCGGGCCCGTTAACATCACTTAGTATTTAAAATCAAAAACACTATATAACACTATTATAAACTATTCTATTTTATTATTTTTATCCAAAAATTCTTTGTAAGTCTTTACAATATCATCAAGTAATAGAATGCCCAAAAACTTCTTGTTTTCCATAACAATGGCATATCTAGAGCTTTTCATTACATCAAAGGCATCATATAAGGAAGAATTAGGTCGTACATATGTCGATGCTGGCAATGAATATTTTATAACTAATTCGTCTTCTTTTGCTTTTATTATATCAGTTAACCTAACAATTCCATGTAAATTATTCAGTTCATCAACTATTGGTAACGAGAATAAATTTAAAGAATTCATTAGATCAATTGCTTTTTTTATATTATCAGTAGGTTTAACAAAAATCTTTAAAATTTTTGCATCAGAAACCTTTATTTTTGTTAATAATGGCATTGAAAACTCATATGCGTGAGCTGGTGATTCTTGCCTATTTAAGGGTTGTTCATTAAAAATTCCTCTAGAATTTCTTGCAACAAGGTAAGCTGAAGCCAAAGCAGCCATTTCTGCTGGAAGTAATTGTAATCCACCTGTCATCTCAACTACCATCATTGTAACACTTATAGGTACTGAGCCTGCAATACCAAAAGTAGAAAGCATTCCTACTATCATAAAAGGCATTGGTGTAGTTACAAGGCTAGGAAACAATAAATGAAATGCATAACCAACCGCTAAACCAGTATAACCACCAATAACAATTCCTGGAGCAAACACGCCTCCTTTAGCTCCAGAGCCTATAGTGAATGATGTAGCAATAATCTTTGCTAATGGTAATAAAAACAAAGCTATAATTAGGGGAAACATAGATGGCACTGCATTGAAGTTTGAAATGTACCAAAGCCATCCATATCCTTCTCCCATAACTTCAGGGAAAAAGATAGCAATTAATCCAGCTATTATCCCACCAACTAAAGCTTTCTCAATTATATTTTTAAATCTTAAATCCAAAAATTTTTTTGTTTCAAACATTAAATATGGATATAAAATTGCCATACCTCCTGCTATTAAACCAAGCAGTACATAAAGAGGTAATCTCTCAGGATTAAATGGTAAGGAATAAGTTCCAAATATAGGAGAAAAACCAGTTATAGAAGAAAATATAACATAACCTATACTCGATGAAATTAATGAAGGATATATTACATTAGGTTCTAAATCTCTCTTATAGAGTAGTTCTGCTGCCAGAAGGGAACCAGCAAACGGAGTTTTAAAGATAACCCCAATTGCAGAACCCATACCTACCGCTGTTGCTATTCTTCTATCTTCTGGAGTACCTCCTAATAAATCTATTATAGTTTGTCCTATGCCAGCTCCAGAGTGGGAAGCAGGACCTTCTCTACCTGCACTACCACCTAAACCTATAGTAATTGAAGATGAAAGTATCGATGCTGGAATTTCTATAAACCTTATCCTAAGACCTCTATGAAACGCTCTAATAGCTACATCACTTCCTACCTCTTTTGTTTTCATAAACAAAGCTATTATAACTGATAAAAATGTGGCAACACCTATTACTAAAGGCAGGAATAGTAATTTTTTAAAAGAGGCCCAATAATTCATATAAAATGATTGTCCTGGATGAGGTAAAGAAACTCCAATTATATTTCTTAAAATCATGTGTTCTATAACGAAGATATTTAAGTAATATAAAGATAAATCCGCTATACCTATTATTACACCTATTATAATACCATATATAAACCATTTTTCATAATATGGCAAATTTGATATTTTCATCTTAGATCATGCTAAGCTATTATAAAATAAGAATTTAAATTTAATATAATTTATTGTATAGTATAATTTATTTCCCTTCAAAGGTAGTGAAGGCTAGACAAACATGTGAGCCGTTCTGGGGTAACATCTCATTTTTTACATTCCAACTCTCCAATCTAGCATACAACAAAATTTTATAAATAATCATCTTCATCCTAAATGACAAGAATCCCTAAATTATAGTGAAAGTTTTTAAGATCTTAAGGGTTACCTCCTTTATGAGTTCTGCTCTTCTTCCTTCTTTTGTTATTGTAAAAATAATCAACTCACCCCGCGATTTTTAATTGATCAATGGATTTCAACGTAGCATCTAAATACCTGTTAAAGTCAAAAACTTTTACCTACGCCTTATAAATGAGAGATTTGTTGTTCATTTTATCATTTATTTTCTCATGTTAAGCTATCTTTTATCTTTTGTAAAGACTCTCTTATAAAATCATTATTACATCTTTCCATAACTAAACTAATATTTTTTTCTATTATTTTATTATTAATGTTTACATAAGAAGACATAAGATTCATTTTTATAGCGCTCTTGCATGATATAAATTTTAAAACGTTTTTTAAACTAGAACAATTAACAGAATAAAAATCTATTGAATCACAAATGTTGTAATCATTTATGTGACTTAATTTAATTTTTAATAGATAGCTATATATTAATTTTGCTTTAAATTCCAAATCATCTTGATTATTTGATTCTGAAACTAGTGGAATTAATTCTCCCACATTTGATACACCTTTACAAATTTATTAAAGTGTAACAACTATTTAAATCTTTCTCTATAGCACGCCAATACAGCAGTTATAATAATTAGCAATTATTTAATGTAAATATTTTAAAAATATATAAGAATGTATGATTACAAATTAATTCAGGTGATGTTGTTGATCAAACTGAAAATGCCTCCAAAAATTAAAATTTTAGAAGCAGCTGGTGCAATTGCTGACGGAAGAATTACTATAGAGAAGGCTAATGATGAAACAATTATTGCTAAGGTTATAAGCAGTGAAAGAGACAAAACTTATAAAGTTATCATAAAAAAGGCTAATGATGATTATATTGTTTATAGTGACGATAATGGGACAAAATTAAGAGGATACATTGGCTATCCCATAATATCAGTTATGATGCTAACTGGGTTACTAAGTAGGGATCAAAACGTTGAAGATGCTCTTAAAGAAATCGAATGGCGTAAGTTAAATGAAACATATAAAAAATACTACGTTGTTGAAGAAATTGTTTTAAAGAAAGCCGAACCAAAACTTCCTAGATCTTATATATTAGATTTTAGGAATAACATATTGAATGAATTAGAAAAGATTAAAGTTTTTTATGATGAGAATCTTTCTTCATTAGCATGATGTCGTAATGCAAATCTATGAGTAGATTGTAAAACCATAATTTTTAATTTCTCCAGACTTAATTAAATCTAATCCGATATAATTGTGATAAGCATCAGGTGCTCCACTCATAGGCTCTAAAGCTACTGCTCCTTTAATGCCTGTATAGATTTGAAAATATGGCATTTTAATAGTTTTTATAATAATAGTTGAGTATTTAGAATCTAATTTAACTTGATTACCTATATAGAAACAATCGTCATATTCTTTATTTCCTTCTATTTCATAATCTATTAGTTCCCCTGTTGGAATTTTGTTTATACTAACACACTTTTTTACTTGAGTCGGATTAATCTTCCAGGAATCTTCTATAATAAAATATGGATGAGCTCCAACAGTTAATGGGGCTTCATTACTACCAACATTTTTTATAAGAAATTCTACATCAAAACTCTCTCTGTTTATAACATATTTAATATTTATATTTAATTCTGATGGATAACCATTATCTTTAAGATTATAGGATAAAGTTATAGAATTGCTGCTTTTATTAATAACCTCAAATCTTTTATTTACTACTAAACCATGTATGGCGTTACCTTCACTGTTCTTATTGAGAAAATATTTTTTACCATTAAATTCATACTCTCCTCCTTTAATTCTATTAGCAAAAGGAACTAAAATTGCCATACCGCTATGAGTGGGATTATTTATATTACCGTGTAATAAAATATCTTTACTGTTTATAACTATTTTTTCCACATACGCGCCTACTTCATTAATAATCGCCTTTGACGCAAAATTCCTTATCTCTATCATCCTAATCACACTTTAAAATATATAAAAAAGAATATAAGTAGTTAATCTTCATTATAAGATTGATAAAAATGACGTACTTTAAGCTAGAAAAAGAATTTAAAGGAGACGAAGAAAAGGTTTGGAAAATAATTTCAAACATCCCTGACATACCTAAATACTGGCATGGACATAGAGAGATAAATATAGTGAAAAATGATAAGAAAAGTATTGAGGCTCTTGTAAAGTTTGTCTTCCCTTCAGTAGCAAAAGTTAGGTATGAAATTAATTATGAGAAAAAAGAAGTAGTAGCCTATTATTTAGATGGTCCATTCAAAGGAATTTCAAAATTAAGGATAGATAACAACAAATTAATCAACGAGTGGGATATAAGATTTAGCGGCTTATTTAAATTGATCTCTCATTGGGAAACTAATCATTTTAAGAAAGGAAGTGAAGATGCATTAAACAGAATATTGAATAATATTTAAAATAAATTCCAAATTTTTAATATATGTATCTCAACAAAATATAAATAAGAATACCTTATCAAACAAAATATAATGAGCTAAGAAACGGTGCTGTTCATGAACAAAGACAATGTAGCTGATAGTAGCAATTTTGAATCTAAAACTGAATACTTAAGACTTAGAAAATCAAGCAAGCTAAAAAAAGGGCTCTCTTTTAAGGATCTACTTTTCTTATCACTAGGTGGACAAGCCCCATTTCTATCGTTATTAACTTATGCAACAAGCGTTATATTATATTCATTTCTTTTTTCGCCAATAATTATAGTGTTCGGTATGTTATTAGTTTTAATAAATGGTATAGTTGTTTCTAAACTATCAAAAAAATATGAAGAAGGTGGAGGATACTATATATATGCAATGTATAGCCTAACTAGAAGGCTAGGCTTGGAAACAGGTTGGATGTACATTTTTTACTCATCTTTTTATGGGGCTGCGTATATAATTGGATCAAGTTTTGTCCTACACTTTGTTTTTAATTTAAATCCATTATTATCTGCTTTAATTGTATTTATTCCAGCATCAACTTTTTTAATTATAGGAATTAAGCCATCAGCTAAATATGCTGAACTATCAGGAATAATAGAAATTATAGTTATAGCAGCTATTTTCGTTATTAGTATCTATTTATCTAATTTCCACTTTTTCAATCCTATACAAAAGATACCTCCACTAGGCCAAATAGCAATATCTTTGTTATTTGCTATAGGTATTCCAACAGGCTATGGATCCATAACTCCCTTATCAGAAGAAAGCATAAATAGTAAAGACATTGGAAGAGTAGTACTTTTGGTCATTATTATTGGAGGGTTAATAACAAGCCTTGCCATATATGGTATTATAGATGTAGGTTTATTTAAATCACAATTATCCACTATATTATCAAGCACAGCGCCACTTCTTTCGTTATTAAAGACTAACTTTGGTATAGTTGGTTTGCTTATTATGGTTTATGCCGCTATTAGTGATGGTATACTTGCTTCGCTTTCTTTCATGTTAGGTACATCAAGAACTGTGTATGCAATGTCACAAAGGGATATGCTACCAAGCGTGTTTACATGGTTAAGAAATAATGAACCAATCATGGCATCTATTTTAACAGCATTTATATATGGGATTATCTCATTCTTGGGTTTGGCTACAATAAAAAATCCTTTTTATCTCTTCTTAGAACTGGGAGCACTAGCAGGATTAGCAAATGTGTTTGTACATTTATCTGCGAATTTTTCTCTTATATTTTCATCAATAAGAGAACTTAAAAGGAGGGCATCTATTATAAGCAATTATGCAATAAGAAAAATTATTAATTTTATTTTAACCAAAATTGGAGATATAATTATAGGTTTAGTTGCTGCATTATTTTCTCTGATAGTATTAATTTATTCATTAGGTACAGTGAACAAAATAATTGAGAATTTATTTATGGGATGGATAATAATTGGTTTCCTGTATGCTGAAATCGTGGACAGCATTAAGCAAAACCATAATCATTGAATCTTTTTTACTATTGCTTCTGTAATATTAACCCATTTAATTTGATAACCCAAATAGTCTAAAACTTCCATTATCCATTCGCCGTATCTATCAACTAGTTCAGAAATCTTCTTGTTATTAAAATCTTCCTTTTTAATTTCTTCTAAAAATTCATTTTTAATTAAATAATTCTTTAACCTAGTATAACCTACTATATTGTAATTACCTTCTTTAATGTTTTCCTTAGGTACTCCAAATCTTTTAGATACGTCATTGTATGAAATTACATTTTCTTTTAAATTAATAGTTTTATTATCTTTACTTTCAATCTTATTGATTAAATTGTTATATATTTTATTTATTAAATAATATACAGCAGCTATGTTGATCGTTTTTTTAAACTTTATTATATTTTCATTATTAAAATCTTCGTACCCTAATGATTCATCAACAACAAGTATTAAAGGTAATTTAATTTCTCTAACTTTTTCTGATTTTCTTCTTAAATATTCTTTTGTCCAAAAACCAACTATTTCAACGTATATGTTAATGTTATTTTTTGATAGCATAAAATCTGGAATAAATATTGTATTGTTAACTATTAGAGGTTGAGGTTCCCTTATTATTTCCCAATCCTTCGCAATAATTTTCATTTTAGAATAGAAATCTTTTTCTATATTGCTATCAAAAGTTATTTCGCTATATATTTCTTCTAGAGGAAATTCCGCATCATCATTTTTCGTTTCCAATATATAAGTCCTATTATATTTTCCAACAAATTCTGCCTTAATCTTCCACACTTTATTTGAAACTATTTGAGGCAACAGCATAGATATTGACCTACCATATCTTTCTGTTAGTCTTAACATTGAAGCCGGACCATAAAATTCAACCCTAAGTGGATCATTATATGCATCATACATTAAACCTAATCTCTTTGCAGTAAACAGCAAATCCTTCCATTTATTGCTAATAAAAACATCAACTCTTAAAGTTTTCATTAGTGCTGTTTGAAGCAATTCAAAATTATATTCCCTTAATAGATTTTCAGGGATCAATTCTGGCACTTTTTTTATTATCATTTCTTCCTCTAAATCAGCAAAAATGTATTTTAATGGATCAACACCTATTTCTTCTTTAACTTTTTTCAAGATTTTTTCTTTTTCAGAATCATCAATAACAGGCCCGTAGGAATAAATCCTATTTCTAATAATTCTTGGATCTATTGGGGATTTATTTTCTACGACAGATTTTCTAAGTAATAATGTTGATATTCCTTCAACCAATTTTGGATCATAAGCCTTTTTTAAATATTTTATCTCATTTTTGAATTCTCCTATAGACAAATTTTCTTTTAGCAACGAAGCCATTTCTTTTATTAAATCTTTCTCATTATTTCCTATATATTCAAGATATACTTTATCTTTTTTGTATTTTACTCTTAATAAATCAGTGCTAAACACCTTTTCTTCTCCTCAAACTAAGACTATAATCAGATGTTCCTTTCGTTACTATTTCAATAAGTTTTGCTCTCTTTCCCTCTTTGACTCTAAGTATTCTACCTAATCTCTGTATGAATTGCCTTCTAGTTCCATAACCTCCCACTATAATAGCAATTGATGCATCAGGTATATCAACTCCTTCATCAAAGACATTTGATGCTACAATAACCCTATATTTACTATTTCTAAAATTATCCATAATTTCCTTCCTTTCATCTTTCGGTGTCTTATATGTTACAACAGGAATCAAAAATTCTTTTGATATCCTATAAGCCATAGTAGTATCTCTTGTAAAAATAATAATTTTTTTATCTTTATAAAGATTTAATAGTTCTTTTAACTTTTTTATTTTTGAATTTGAATTTATAGCAATATTAGTCGATTCATACCAAAGTTGTAAAGCTTCTCTAGCTTCCTTATTTTTACCTGCATAATAGAGAAATCTTTTAAAATCATTAATACTTTTTAATTCTATGTTTAATCTATTTAAAATTTCTTTCATCTTCCTTCTCATTTCTTTATATCTGATCTCTTCATCTTCTTCTAAGTTAACATAAATTCTTTCAACATCGTATTCAGCTAAATACTTTCCAGATAATGTTTCAGGATTTATCTTATATATAACAGGTCCTACCAAATCAAGCAAGAATGTATGCCTACCATCTTCTCTTTCGGGAGTTGCAGTTAATCCCATTCTATATGGAGCAGGGCTTAATTGTGCTATTTCCATATAACCTTCAGATGGTAAATGATGAACCTCATCAAAAATTAAAAATAAAAATTTGTCCCCTAATTCATCAATTTTAGAGTATGCACTATCATAAGTAGTTACAGTAATTCCGTGAACTTCATCATACCCTCCACCAATCCTACCTGGTGTAACACTTAATTCTTTAATTACTGCCCTATACCATTGCTCAAGCAAATCTATTGTAGGGACTATAATTAATGAAGAAGATTTTAAATTGGAGATTGCCTTTAATGCTATATGCGTCTTTCCAGCTCCTGTAGGCAATACAATGATTCCTCTCTTAACCTTTAACCATAAGCTTAATGCCTTTTCCTGATAAGTTCTTAACTTTATTCTGTCATTAATAATGGGAAAAGGGAGCGGATCTAAAACAGAATCTTTAATGCTTATACCCGACTCTTTAAAATAGTCAATTATTTCTTTATATTTATAAGCTAATGATATATACTTCTTCATTTTTTCGTCGTACTTCATTTGTGGTGTATAAGTATCGGAAACTATCAATCCTTTATAATAGCTTATTCTAACCATATTTGCTCCTACAATTATTGGATTATATTTTACCTTAATAAATTCTAGCTATTTTAAAAAATTAAAATAAACAATATTCTTTAGATAGAAGTAATTTTGATGCGCATATTTTAAAATTATTTTATTTATTCTTTGTCCTTTAAACACATAATTATTCACAATAATTTTTATAATCATTGACTATATAATCGGATTCACTTCGCTCTAAAGTATAAAGGATACCTTGAGTATTAGGTTACATCACTTAATGGATTCTGCTCCTTCATTCATGTTCTCTTTAGTTTCTTTGCACTGTTGGAATAAAACAACTTCATCTCTTAAAATTAACAACAAATATTTTTACCTTTTTAATCCAAACAAATATTGAATGGCTTAGGTCTAATTAAAAATGATAACTATAAAAGCTTTAATTTCAACGAAGATAATATATTTGTAAATTGATTTATAAAATGTAGCTATCTTATTTTTATAAACATTAATAAATCATAAACATAACTTGTAAAAACGGAAGGGGTTGATTTTGAGCACTGAAGAAAGGAAACTAGAACATATCGATATAGTAGTTAATGAAAATGTACAGTCAAAAGAAAGTAATCTATTGGATTACGTTAGATTTGTTCACAATCCTTTGCCTGAAAATGATTTAGATTCAATAGACTTAAGTAAAGATTTTTGTGGCAGTAGTCTAGATGCACCTCTTGTAATAACAGGTATTACAGGAGGACATCCAGAAGCGGAAAAAATAAATGATAGCATCTCAAAAGTAGTAAACAAATTTAATATAGCAATGGGAGTAGGAAGTCAAAGAGCAGCCATAGAAAATCCTAAATTAATTCATTCATTTAGCATAGTTAGAGAAAATGCGCCTCATGCATTTTTGATTGCTAATATAGGAGTTGCCCAATTGAATAAAGGTTATAGTATAAAAGAGCTGGAAAAAGCAATAGATATGATTAAGGCTAACGCTATTGCAATCCATGTAAATCCTGGACAAGAGGCTTATCAGGATGAGGGAGATACAAATTTTTTAAATTTAATTTCAAAAATTGAAGAAATAAATGAAAAAATAAGTGTACCTATCATAATAAAAGAAGTTGGTAATGGATTGAACGAAGAACTTATAAAAGTTCTAAGGTCTATTAACATAAAATGCTTTGATGTAGCAGGGTTAGGTGGAACAAATTGGATAAAAACAGAAAGCATAAGATCTAGGAAAAAACATGGATATCCTTTAAAAGAACCAGGCAAGTTGGCCGATTTTTGGGGAAATCCTACAGCTTTAAGTATAATAGAAGCGAGAATGGGCGCTATGGACTCCTACATTATAGGAAGCGGTGGAATTAGAGATGGCTTAGATGCAGCTAAGGCAATAGCATTAGGCTCTGATATAGCAGGAATGGCTTTTCCTATTTTAAAAATTTTAAAAATAGAGGGTGAAAAGGGATTGGAAAACTATATAAAGAAAATGATATACCAACTAAAAACTATTATATTTCTTTCTGGAGGTAAAAATGTCTATTCATTATGGAAATCGAAAATAACAATATGGGGTAGGCTAGGAGATGAGCTTTTAATTAGAGGTATTGAACCAAATGAATATTTGAACAAGAGAATACAAGCATTATTATGGAGGATGAAAGATCATGTCATATGAAACTTTAAACAAAGTAGGAGAAAAATATGCGTCACTTATAGACTCTTATATTTCAGACATATTAAGGGGGGAACCGGAGGATCTTTATAAAGCTGCCATGCATTTGATTAAGGCTGGAGGAAAAAGATTAAGGCCTATGATAACTCTTGCAGCATCAAAAGCTCTTGGAGGTGCTCCTTCAGAGACAAAAGCAGTTTATTATGCAGCCGCGGTAGAGATTCTCCATAATTTCAGCTTAGTGCATGATGATATAATGGATAATGATGATTTTAGAAGAGGTATACCTACCGTACATAAAATATATGGAGTTAATTGGGCCATTTTAGCTGGAGATCTGATGTTTTCTTACGCATTTTTAACGCCATATCTAGCTATTAGAGCTGGCGCAGATTATAAGGAAATTGCAAAAGCTGTTGAAGTTATTGGAGACGGGTCAAGGAAGATTGCAGAGGGTCAAGGATACGATATTATGTTTGAAAAAACATGGGACGTTGACGAAAAAGATTATCTAAAAATGATTTACTTAAAGACAGGTGCATTAATAGAGACCTCTTCAAAATTAGGAGGTATAGCATCTAATTCCGATGACGAAATAACAGAGCTTTTGGGTCAATTTGGAAGGTTTGTAGGACTTGCATTTCAAATAAGAGATGATATATTAGGAATATTCGGTGATCCAGCAAAGACAGGAAAGCCTATATATAATGACTTGAGAAGAGGAAAGAAAACTATTTTAGTATTGTATGCATCTAAAAGGAAGAGCGAGTGGAAAGAATTCTTTATTAAACTTTTTTCTGGCAATCAATCTGATGAAAACATTAAAGAAGCTGTTGACATTATTAAAGAATCTGGATCGTTAAACTATGCAGAAATGCTAGCCAAAAATTATTACAACAACGCTTTAGACAGACTTGATTCTATTGAAAAAATGGGTTTAATAAAGGACGAAGAATCATTTAAGTCTCTTAAAGAACTAGCCGAATTTTCAATAAATAGGGACAAATAGGGGATAAGGTTGAGCGAGGATTTAGAAAGCATAGTTTGGAAATACACTTTGTTAAATGCATTTGAACATGGGGGGAAAGCTCAAACAAACAGTGTAATGTCTATGATATTAGGAGAGAGAAGTGATCTTAGGCAGAAAGCTAGAGAAATTTCCAAAATAGTCAGTAATTTAGTTGAAAAAGTTAATGCAATGAGTATTGATGACCAGAAAAAGGAAATAGAAAAGCTTGGAATAAAGATAGAATCTAAAAAAGAAGGAAAAGAAGAAGGAAAAACACTTCCTCCTTTGCCAAATGCTGAAATAGGTAAAGTTGTAACCAGGTTTGCACCGAATCCTGATTTCGTAATACACATCGGAAATGCAAGACCAGCGATATTAAGCTATGAGTATTCAAAGATATATAAAGGGAAGATGATTTTAAGATTTGAAGATACTGATCCAAGAACAAAAACTCCAATAAAAGAAGCATATAACCTAATAAGAGAAGATTTGAAATGGCTTGGAGTCATACCTGATGAAGAATATATACAAAGTTTAAGAATGAACTTATTTTATGAGGTTGCGAAAGAAATTATAAAAAACGGGTGCGCTTACGTTGACAAATCAGGTGATGAAGGCAAAAAGCTTTTATCTAAACAGATGGAACCACCTGATAGAAATACTTCTCCAGAAAAAAACCTAGAAGAATTTGACAAAATGATAAACAATTATTATAAGGAAGGAGAAGCTATATTAAGAATAAAAACTGATGTTACCCATCCTAATCCAAGCATTAGAGATTGGATTGCATTTAGAATTATCGATACGTCGTCTTATCCGCATCCGCTTGTAGGAGATAAATATGTAACGTGGCCTACATATAATTTTGCTGTCAGCGTTGATGATCATCTATTAGGCATAACGCATGTATTAAGAGGGAAAGAGCATGAACTTAACACAATGAAACAGGAATATATATATAAATGTCTGAAGTGGAAAATGCCTATTTATATTCACTTTGGCAGATTGAAGTTAGAAGGATTTATAATGAGCAAAAGTTATATTAGGAAAATCATGTCTGAGAATCCAAAAGAGTTCTTAGGTTACGATGATCCAAGATTTGGTACAATTTCAGGACTGAGAAGAAGAGGCATTTTACCTGAATCTATAAAAGAGGTTATATTAGAAGTTGGCATAAAAAGCGGAGATGCTAAATTAAGTTGGATTAATTTAGCCTCAGTTAATAGAAAGAAATTAGACCCGATAGCAGACAGATTAATGTTTGTAGAAAACCCAGTTAAGGTAAGTGTAGAACAACCTACATGCTTAAATGCAGAAATACCATTACATCCTGATGCGCCAAACAGGAAAAGGTCTATAAGTATTTGCAATGGTGATGAAATTTATGTAGATGAAAAAGATCTAAACTTAAAAAGATTTAGACTCATGGAATTAGGTAATTATGAATACAAAAATGGATCATTAAATTTTATTAACAAGGATATTAGTTATGCTAGAAAAGAAAAACTACAAATAATCCAATGGGTTCCTCATAAAGAATTTAAAGAGATTTTAATTAGGGAACCCTATGGACTTCAATTTAAAGATCATAAGGGAGTTGTAGAAAATTACATTAATAATTACAACAAAGGTTCTAGACTCCAATTTTTGAGATTTGGCTTTATAATAATAGACAATATAGATCCATTAATAGGATTTTTAACTCATAAATGATTTTAACGATTAAAGCTTAAAACAACGTATATACTTAATATATTTTAGGAGAAAAAATTTGATAATTGTCTATGGAAATCAAGTAATATATCTAAATGTAAATGCTATACTATATGTAGTAAGTGGTATCGTTGCCTTATCAGTTAGCCTTGTTTCATTTAAATATAATAAAATAATTAAGGAAAATGTATTAAATTATATTAGTTTAGGATTTGCCTTATTAGGTTTAGGACTTATTATACAAGGTTCATTAATGATATTATTATCTTTCAATATAGCAAGAATATCAGAAGACTTAAGAGCAACTTATATTTCTTCTCTAATATATTTATTTTTACAATTAATAGCATATACTATAATTACTATAGGATATACTAGGGAAGCATATTGGAGCAATGTAGAACCATTGCTCATTACAATAATTTTAACAAAGAAGAGAGAATATTTTTTATTAGGCGCATACATATTTGATGCGGTTCAAATAATATTAATATTTTTATTAGGACTTATAGTATTTTCAGGCTATTTAATTCATATGAAAAATAAAAATACTTTCTCATTGCTCGTTTTAATAGCTTTCTCATTAATGCTAATTTCTCATATAGTTTATTTGCTGTCATCTCTATCATTTTCAGTAAATTACTATTTCATAGCAAACATAATACAATTTTTGGGTTTCCTTTCGTTATTAATATTTTTAATAAGGAGTGGTCATATTGGTAGAACAAAAGAAAAATAGATCAAGAGTAAAGATATACCTAGATATATTAGAAACCATAGAAAAAGAAGATAAAGCAAGATTAACAAGGATTATGTATAACGCGAATATTCCTTATGATAGATTATTAAAATATATAGATGAATTAAAACAAAAAGAAATAATAAATGAGATAAATGATGGAGACAATAGATATTATATCTTAACAAACAAAGGTAAAGAGTTTGTAAAAGAACTCAAAAAGATTGATTCGTTTCTAAGGGGATTTGGTCTAAGCTTATAGACGGTTTGTCTATACTGTCTGTACTTGCTAGTATATATTTATCACAATTTACGTTTCTTTTTGGGGGATAAAATGAAAGGACCAATAATAATATTTGGCGCTGACGGTTATATAGGCTGGCCGTTATCAATACATTTAGGTGTCAAATATGACATACCAATAATAATGGTTGACAATTTTTCGACAAGAGCATTAGTTAAATCAGTAAAATCTGATTCGCTAACACCAATAAAGTCTATGTCAGAAAGGCTAATAGCTTATAAAGAAACCTTTGGAAAAGACAATCTAATATTTGAACCAATTGATGCAAGAGACCCTGAGCAAGTTGATCATTTAATTTCAAAATATAAACCTGAGGCTGTTGTACATCTCGCACAACAAAGGAGTGCTCCTTTTAGTATGATTGACCAAGAACATGTGCTTTATACAGAAATTAACAATGTTATTTCAAACATAAATATAATGTTTTCATTAATAAGGCACTCTCCAGGAGCTCATTTGCTTAAAATGGGCACTATGGGAGAATATGGAACACCTAATATAGAAATCACTGAAGGAGATATAGAAATAGAATATAAAAATAGGAAAACAAAAGTTATGTTTCCTAGGTTTGGACAAAGCTACTACCATCTTACAAAAATTTTCGATACGTATAATTTGCTTTTAGCAAATAAACTTCATGGAATCAAAGCAACTGATGTTATGCAAGGAGTAGTGTATGGAACTAAAATTGACGAAATAGTTAATGAATCACTAGAAACAAGATTTGATTTTGATTCCAATTGGGGAACTGTTATAAACAAATATGTAGTCCAAGCTGTAATTTTAAATGAACTGTTAATTTATGGAAAAGGGAAACAAACAAGAGGATTCTTATCATTATATGATAGTATTAATGCCTTAACTCTATTATTAGAGAATCCACCTAAAGAAGGAGAATATAGAGTTGTTAATCAGCTAGATGAGATCTATAATACATTAGAGCTCGCTAACAAAGTATTAGAGATAGCAAACGAATTTGGATTCAAACCGAATGTAAAGTACATAGATAATCCTAGAGTAGAGGCAGAAGAACATTATTATAGCGTAGAGCATAAAATCCTGCCGTCCCTTGGATTTTCAAGGAAAAAAGATATCAAAGACGTAATTAGAGAAATATTTGAAACAGTAATACAATACAAAAACAGAGCTATGAGCCTTAAAGAACTCATATACCCAACGGTAAAGTGGAGAAACTTAAAACACATGAGATCAGATTTATTCCCGATGCCAGAAGAATATATGAGAGTATTAAGCAAAAATGAAATTATGAAGTACTTTGGCCCAGTTATTGAGGAAAGGATAGGTGAAAATTAATGAAAGTTATGTTAGTTTCTGAGATCGATGGTAAAACAAAAAAATTAAGAAGAGGGTCATATTTAAGATATAAATATCCTCCAAAAGGTGTTCAATATACTATATTTAACGATGTTATCCCTTTATTTAAGAATTCATCAAATTACGAATTTAATAAAGATAATGTTATATCAACTCTTTCCAGATTAATATTAAAGGGATTATCACAACCAATTCCTAAGGATGAAAAAATTATACACTCATTCTTTTGGAATTTTTATTTATATTCAAGACCATGGATACATGAAAATGATGAAAGTCCTAGCCAATTTTTAGATCAATACTATGGTGGAAAAGGATTTACTTATAATATTGCACTAGATTTTCTAGTTTATTATCTTAACTCTTCTCCTTGCAGAGCAATAATAACATGGTCTGATTGGGCTAGAAAAGGTTTTATAAAAGACGGTGTCGATTCATCAAAAGTTGTTTTAATTCCTCCTCCAATGCCGATCAAAGCAAGTAACAAAATTGAGCACAAAGGAATCAATATATTATTTATAGGCAGAGATTTTATTAGAAAAGGGGGAGATATAGTATTAAAAGTTTTTATTAAATTATCAAAAGAGTTTAATGATTTGAACTTATTTTATGTTGGCTCAATACCAAATAATATAAAGAAATTAATCAGCAGTTATAAAAATATATATCATTTCAGTAACCCCGATGATAACGTTCTCTATAAAAAAATAATACCTGCATCAGATATTACATTTTTACCTACTAGATACGATGCTTATGCATTAACGATCTTAGAGTCTATGTCCTACGGCGTTCCAGTAGTTTCGTCAGATATTAATTCTATAAGAGAATCTGTAATTCATGGACACAATGGATTTGTGGGCAAAAATGAATACGACTATGAAAAATATCTGTCAATATTAATTTCGGACGAGTATGTTAGGAAATCGTTTTCTGAAAACAGCATTTCACTAATTAAGGAAAGACATAATCCAGAAACAGTTGGTATTGAACTTACAAAAGTTTATGAAAACGTTTTATCAGGGTTATAATTTTATGAATAGAACCTTAAGTAATAGGGTTCTATTTGTATCTACATCGATAGTTAGGTTTTCTTCTATTATAGCCCAATCGGTTTTGCCTTTATATGCGTTTTCACTTAATATAACCCCTTTTTATATTTCTATAATAATTGCAATTTTATGGGTTTTTAATGGAATTGGTTCGCTATTAATTAATGTTTCAAAAAAAGTTAATAACTTTATCGTAATGAGTTTTTTAATTACTCTAATAGGATTTATTTTAATAATTTTTTCAAAAAACTTCTTTTACTTAATTATTTCAGTAAGTCTTGTAGGATTAGGATTAGGATCTATATCTATTCTATTGGCGCCTTCAATGCATACTGATAATAAAGGATTCGAAGGCATAGGCCTATATTCTTTTGCTTTGTCTTTAGGTTTAATACTTGGAACATTATTTTCATCAATTATACTTTCATACCTCTCATTTTTCTATATATTTATTTTCACAGTTATTTTATTGATTATTCCAATAAGTTTAGCTTTAAAATACAAGTTTAATCGTCATGATTTCAAGTTAATATTAAAATTTAACATTATTTTTTCAATCATGAGAAATAAAAAATTTTCTAAATATTTTATTTTAAATTTTATCTATTCTTTTACGTTACCATTAATAATATCATATTGGGGAATTTATGAAGAAAATTCAGTTAAATTAAAATCAAATGTTGTTATGCTCTCTCTATTTTTATTATTCTTAACCTCTTCCATAATAAGGTTCAAATCAATAAAATCTAGCGAAAAAAATCTTGTGAGACAAGAAACTGTAGCAATTTTAGTTCTTCCAATTTCATTTATTCTTTTAAACATTCATAATATATATATTAATATACTTGCATTACTCCTATTTGCCATTCCGCATTCAATTTTATATCCAACTTTTCTTTATAATGCTTATAAATCGTTAAACAAGAATAACATAATTGCTGGTAATTTATTATTTTCTGCTTCTTCTGGAATTGCCGAGTTTTTATCTCCTATATTCGCACTAGGTATAATAAATATGTTTACTATAAAAAGTCTGTTTTTGTTTGCATTACCAATACCCTTTTTAATGTTAATATTTTATTTTAAATGATTGAAGGAGATCCCAATTGAGAAAAAGTAGTATGCTAATCATAGGAATCATAGTAATGTCATTCAATTCTATATATCAATATTCATGGAATGCCTTTGCACCTCTATTATCATCAGGATTTAATGCTAGCTTAAGTCAAATATCACTAGCATTTTCGCTATTTGCAATATTTTCAACTATTTTTCAAGTAATTGGAGGTTATATAGCAGACATTTATGGCCCAAAAATTATAGGTATTTTATCATCAATATTATCATCAATTGGTTTCTTAGGCACCTATACTAGCAAAAATCTACTTTCGTTTTATGCTTTCTGGTCAATAGGAAGCGCTGGTGAAGGAATCCTATATATGATTGCATCTAATTTAGCTGTAAAATGGTATTATGAAAAAAGAGGATTTGCTACAGGTCTAGTTTCATTTGGATTTGGTTTGGGAGCAACTATTGCAAATCCCTTCATTATTGAATCTAAATCATTTAGAGAACCTTCTTTAATTATAGGAATTATAGAGTTAATACTATTACCAATACTTCTTTACTTTTCAGATTATCCTAAAAAAGAAATTTCTGGTATAAGACCAACTAAAATTATAGTAACAAGAAAATGGTGGTTAATTTATTTTTCATATGTTTTTTCGGTAGTCCCACTACTATCTATGTCTAGCGCCCTTTCATTTGTATCTCATCAATCTGAAATAAAAATATTGGCTATTTTAATAAGCACATTTGCTTTAATGAGTGGCTTAGGTAGACCAATAATAGGATTCATATCAGACAAATTAGGTAGATTTAAAACACTGTTTATTTCAATTTGTTTGGTTATTATTGGAAATATTTTGTTGATAATAAATCAAATATTCTTATCTGCCATAATTATAGGTTTATTCGGAGGAGCTCTGATACCATTATATTTCTCTTTAGTCGGAGATTTATTCGGAACAAAATATTCAACTGCAAATAATGGGATTTTATATACCGGAAAAGCCATAGCAGGTATTCTTGGAGGGGAAGTCTTTTCCATAATTTTAGGAAAGGGAGTATTGTTGAGTGGAATATATTTATTAATATCATCAATACTAAGTATAGCACTATTATTAACTAGTTCACATTATTTAAAATCATAAAATATTTATAATATTTATATTTTTCATTCAAAACTTTATGTAAAGAATTTTCTATTGTTAACCGGGGAGTTAACAATAATATAATAGTAACTGACTGCTAATTATAAAAAATAGTTCCATCAAGGTTTAATGTAAGCAAAACCCTCTTTTTCGAGTTCTGCAATCTTAAATACTCCTGAAGGAGTTGTTTTGCAATAGTCTATTAGATCTTCTTTTCTTATGTTCAAGGCTTTCATAGATCTTTCGCATATATAAATTTTGACACCTCTTTCATTTAATTCTTTTATAAATCTTAATTTATCTTCATTAATACTACTCTTCAAAAATAACAAAGGGGCTTTATAATTTGCAACAAGAGCTATTTCATATAAATAATTTTCTAACAAGGACTCATCGATAAAATTTTTTATATTATTTAGGGAAAGCCTAAGTATTTCGTCCTCATCTTTGTCGATATGGAAAACAACTTTTATTTTATGATTCAATATTATTCACCAAGATCTAATGTATTGAACGAAAATAAGTTTTTATTTATATATTAAAATTTTTACTCTTCTTCAACTAATTTATAACTTATCATTGGATATGGTATTATTTCCTTTATACTATAAACACCTGTCAAAAGCATAACAACTCTGTCTATGCCTATACCTACACCTCCTGTAGGGGGCATACCATAGCTTAAAGCCCTAACAAAATCAAAATCATATGGATGCGCTTCCTCATCCCCTCTTTTCATCATTTCCATTTCTTTTTTGAATAACTCATCTTGTAAAATTGGATCATTTAACTCCGAATAGGCATTAGCAAGTTCCATACCAGCTGCGTACAGTTCAAACCTTTCTACTAGGCCTGGTTTATTTCTATGGGGTTTACATAAAGGCGTTGTTTCAATAGGATAATCGAGAATAAATGTTGGTTCTACTATATTGTCAGCAACAAGCTTATCAAATAATTTCTCTATCATAAAGCCTCTTATATATAGATTACCTCTTGGTTTTTGATTAATTTCATCTAACATTCTTTTTAATTCATCATCGCTAACCGATTCTATATTTTTGCCAATAGCATTTGATAATGCGTCAAACATCGTTATCTTATTAAATGGTTTTTCTAAATCTATTTCATATTCTTTTCCATTAATAACTTTTTTAATTTTAGGTTCTTTTAACGCTTTTTTAGCAACTTCTCTTATTAGGTTTTCTGTCAAATTCATTATGTCTTTATAGTCTGCATATGCCCAATAAAGTTCCAACAGCGTATATTCTGGGTTATGAGTTACATCGATATCTTCATTTCTAAATACCTTCCCAACTTCAAAAACTTTGTTAAATCCACCTACTATGTATCTTTTTAAATATAACTCTAAAGATATCCTTAAGTACCAATCTTCATTTAGCGCATTAACATGGGATTTAAAAGGTTTTGCTAAGGCTCCGCCATATACAGGTTGCAAAATGGGTGTTTCTACCTCAATAAACCCTTGATTATATAAATATGTCCTTATTTGTTGAATTATGTTAAATCTAGTTATCATCAGTTCTCTTGCATTTGCATTGTATAAGAAATCGACATATCTATGTGCATATCTGAACTCAGGTGATAATTTTGACCAATCAGGAGGTTCGATGAGAGCTTTAGATAATAATGCATAATCATTAATTCTTAAGGTTAATTCTCCTTTCATAGTATAGAATAAATCTCCTTTAACCCCTATTATATCTCCTCTTCCAATTATATGAATAAACTCATTATACTTTTCTTCTCCCAACTCGTTTACTCTAGCATATAATTGTAGTCTTTCCCCCTCATCAAATATATCTATAAAAGCTGCTTTTCCATGCCTCCTAATATTACCTATTCTACCTACGGTTGATATATTATGCATAAATGGTTCATGACTCTTTTTATTAAGTTTATTTACTTCATCTCTTATCTGTTTAATAGTATGTGTAAAATCAAATTTTGGAGGATAGGGGTTTATACCTTTGGATCTTAATTCTTCTAGAATCTTTAATCTTTCTTCGTCCCATTTCATTTAATTTACACCTATATAATCCTAGATATTTAATATTTTAAGCTTTAGTTCCTATTATTGCTATATGTTAATTATATTGCATAAAAGATATAGACATATATTTAATAATTCATAAACCAATTATATAAAATTGGTGGCAAAATGAAAATACTGCTGTTAAGTGATATTCATGGAAATATCGAGTCTTTAAAAGAAATTATAAATAAGGAAAACTTTGATTATGCTTATTTTATTGGAGACGCTGTTGATTATGGTCCACGACCTGCTGAAGTTGTTGAAAAATTAAAAGAAATAGGAGCTAACTCTGTATTAGGAAATCATGATAATGCTATATTATATAATGTAGATTGTATGTGTGGCGAAGAGACTCATTGGATAAGCGTTTATTTTAGAGAAAATTTTACTAAAAAACTTTTAAATAAAACCCATTTAGATTTTCTCAAAGAGTTTAAAAATAAAATCAAAACTGAAATAGAAGGATTTGGAAAAACATTAATAATTCATGGATCGCCATCTAGTCCTCTTTATGGATATATATATCCTTGGTTAGATGAAGAGAAGACAATAAATATGTTAAACAGAGAGGTAAGATTAAACGAGACAAAAAATATCAAATTGGAATATGATTTATATATAGTAGGTCATACGCATTTTCAATTCATGAAGAAAATAAATAATAGCTTATTAATAAATCCTGGTAGTGCAGGAGAACCCAGGGATGGAGATAATAGGGCTGCCTATGCAATAATTAATACAGAAAACAAAACAATAGAATTAAGAAGAATTAAATATAATATAGAAAAAGTTGTTAAGGATTTAGAGGATCTAATGATTCCAGAACCCTATCTTACGTATCTAAAATATATGTTTATTAATGGTAAAATTCTAAGGAGAAACGCTTAAAATTTTTAACCACTATATAGTGATAAAAATAGGAGATAAAAATGAAAGCAATTTATTTTAATTCTCATGGGGGCATTGATGTTTTAAAATATGGTGATGTTGACGAGCCTAAAATTAATAGAGGGGAAGCACTAATAGAAGTAAAATATTCATCAATAAATAGAATAGACTTGCTTATAAGAAAAGGATATCCGGGCATTAATATACCATTACCACATATACCTGGAATAGATCTATATGGTAGAGTTATAGATGTCGACAATAATGACGAAATAAATCCTGGAGATTATGTAGTTGCAAACACAGTATTTGGTTGCGGCCATTGTGAATTTTGTTTATCAGGAAAAGAAAATATGTGCAATCTATGGAAAATGATTGGATTTCATATAAACGGATCCCATGCAGAGCTTGTTAAGGTTCCATCGAAAACACTAATAAAAGTGAAAGGTAATGGAGAAAAACTAGGAGTGACACCTCTATCATTATCAATATCCTGGAGTGCATTAGTTACTGTTGGTAAAATAAAAAAAGATGATTTTGTTTTAATATATGGTGGTTCAGGAGGTGTAGGTACATTTGCAATTCAAGTTTCCAAGTTATTCGGCGCCAAATCTATTGTAACTACCAGAAATGAAGAAAAAGAAAAAATTTTAAAATTGATAGGTGCAAACTATGTGATAAATGGTAATGAAGAAAACATAACAGAAAGGGTCATGGAAATAACAGATAAAAAAGGCGTTGATATTGTAATAGATTATATTATAAACCCAACTATGCAAGTTTCCTTAGATGTTGCAAAAACTAATGGAAAGATTATAGTATTTGGATTTTTAGGAGGTAACGTCTTTCCCATAAACTGGCAAAAATTTTATTTAAAAAATCTGAGAATTTACGGTATTCATAATGCATCTAAATTAGAATTAAAAAATGCTATTAAATATGTTGAGAATAATGAGATCGAGCCATATATATCAAGAAAACTTAGCCTCGAAGAAGTAATAGATGGCCACAAAATAATGGAGAATAATGAGATCATAGGAAAGCTATTAGTAAAAATTTAATTTATTCTCAATAATCATTTCCAAAAATTTTATTAATAATTTTAAATATTTCTCTTAAATAAAATTTTATTATGTGATTATAAAAACTATTGATTTATGAAATATACTTTATAAAATATCAGTTACTTATTTTTTCTTGTATAAAATTCGATAAATTCTTATTTCCTTCTATCTTAGGATCATAAGGTATATATATTAAATCTTTATTTAAAATACGCTTGTTTAGTGACATTATAAATCCTCTTTTTCTTGGTTTAATTTCTTTGACATCAGAATAAAAAATTATTGTTTTATTGTATGATGGCCTTTTATAAATTTCTAAATGATCATCATAAAAATTTATATATTCATTAGCACTGGCTGCCCTAGCTATAATAGGAACCAATAATAAGAATAAAGATATAATATATGCCAGCAAAACTGAAAAAGATGATATAAAAACTATAGAAATAAGTAATAAAACAAAAATTAATAATGATATTTTTATGTAAGATGAACTAATTCTTAGTGATACAAGCGGCTTATTTAAACCTTCTCCTGATCTATATGCATTAATTGTTTTATTCATAACTCCAAAAAGATAAGACATATAAATTATTCCAAATATAGCATAGTCAGCATCGAAATCCCCTATCAATTTTCCATTATCAAACTTTAACTTTCCAATAATCATATTATTACTATCAATAAAATTAATTTCTTTGCCATTTATTAAGTTTAATGAAACCTGTTCTTTACTAACATTAGGTTTCACTGAATTACCTTTATATATAACATTAAATCCTTTGCCTCTACCAACTTCAATATTATCCTGAATTATCCTATAGCCATTATAACCGAGCTTTATAATAACATTATATGGAAATTTTCCTTCGACTTTTATTTCTTTTTTACTTAATTTGATATCACAACATACATTTTCGTTAATCTTTATTTTAGACCCATCAAGTTCAATCCTCAAATATATCCCTATATATTAATGATTTTTAAAATTAATATATAATTGGTTAATAAGATAAAACAATAATGGCGGTCTTAGATGAGAGAGTTACGCTATAATCCATTAACAGGCCAGTGGATAATGGTTTCTTCGATAAGAAAAGAAAGAAGATGGAGACCTCAAAATTTTTGCCCATTTTGCCCAGGAAGTGAAGAAACGGGATATAATTGGGATACATTAGTATTACCAAACAAATATGCTGTACTAAGCTTTGATTCTGAAAATGTAAAAAGTGAAGGATTTTATAGAAAAGCAAAATCTATGGGAGAATGCGGAGTTATAATAGAGACTCCTATTCACGACGTAAAGGACTTAGATGAATTACCTATAGATCAATTAGTTAAGGTCATTAAGCAATGGATAAACGTGACTAACAAGTACATAAATGATAAGAGAATAGCATACTTAATGATCTTCAGAAATAAAGGAGAGGAAATAGGAGTTAGCTTAACTCATCCACATGGACAATATTATGCCATGCCTTTTATCCCTTTAAAAATAAGAAACATGATACAAAATTCAAGAAACTACTTTAAAAGATACAATGAATGTATTTTTTGTAGAATTATTAAAGAAGAAATAAAAAGCAAAGATAGAGTTATATATGAAAATCAAAACTTCGTAGTATTTCTTCCATATTATTCGAATTGGCCATTTGAAATACATATATATCCAAAGAATCATTTACAATACATAACACAATTCAATAAAGATCAAATTTTAGATTTTGCTGATGCAATAAAGCTTAGTCTTAATTCTCTAAATAATTTATTCGATAGAGAGATGCCATATTCTTTTGCTCTAATTCAAGCTCCATTAAAAGGTAATTTTTCAAATATATTCCATATTCATCTTGAAATTTATCCGATATTAAGGGATAAAGATAAAATTAAGTACGCAGCTGGGATAGAAATGAGCACATGGGATTTTACTTATGATGGTATTCCAGAGGAGAATGCAAAAAAGTTAAAAGATGTTTGCAAAAAGGTTAATAAATCCTATAGAGGGATTTGCATAGAATGAGGTGATAGAATGTCAAAAATCTTTTCTCCTGGAAGAATAAACATAATAGGTGAACACACTGATTATTCTTATGGATATGTAATGCCTATGGCTATAAATTTAGGAAATTATTTGGAATACGTACCTTATGATAAAATTAGCTTACGTTCAGACGCTTATAATGAAGAAATAGAACTTGATTTAAGTATGATTAATAAAAAACAAAACAAGTGGATTGATTATATTTTAGGTATTTATAATGCTTTGTTTGAATTAAATTTAAAACCTGGAGGAATTAAAGGTAGGATTTATGGGAACCTACCAATAAGTTCTGGTCTTAGCTCTAGCGCAAGCTTAGAACTCGCTATATTAGTTGCGTTAAATAATTCCTATAATTTAAAATTAAACAAATTACAGCTAGCATTAATAGGGAAAAAAGCAGAAAATGATTTTGTAGGTGTTCCTTCAGGAATATTAGACCAATTTGCTGTTACTTTTGGGAAAAAAGGTTTTGCTATTTTTCTAGATACAGAGACTCTATCATATGAATACATACCTTTTCCGAAAGATATCTCTGTTATAGTATACAATACAGGCGTAAAAAGAGAACTAGCTAAAACTGGATATGCTGATAGGAAAAAAATTGTTGAAGATAGCTTAAGAATACTTAATAAGAATTCCTCGAAAGAAATTATAGAAAAAGACTTGGAAAAACTAGATCCATTATATAGAAAAAGAATGGGATACATAATTAGAGAAAACAACAGAGTTATTAATGCCAAAGAAGCGCTAAAGAAAAATAATTTAGAACTTTTGGGAAAACTTCTAATAGAATCTCATAACGATATTGCTAAAAACTATGAAGTTAGCAGTAAAGAATTAGATTTCATAGTAGAAACTTCGATGAAATACGGCGCTTTAGGAGCAAGATTAACAGGAGCTGGATTTGGAGGATCTGCTATAATACTTGCTTTAAGAGATAAAGCAGAAAAAATTGCAGAATCCGTACATAAAGAATATATTAAAGTATTTGAATATAAGTCATTCTATAATATAGTTGAAAGCAATGATGGCGCAAATATTATTGAAAATTAATTTTTTAATATTTAATAAATTAGAAAAACTATATTAAATTTTTTAATATTTAATAAATTACTTTAATTATTAAAAAATAATTTTTTTATTAAAGTCTTTAAACCTGAATTGATATTAAAAAAATGACAAAAAAGAGGTAACCATTATGGCAAAAGTAGTACTCAAAGAATTAACAAAAGTATTTAAAAAAGGAAAAAACCTAATTTATGCTTCTAACAAAATAAACTTAGAGGTTAACGATGGAAGATCGTTTGGCATATTAGGCCCAAGTGGCGGAGGTAAAACTACTCTTTTAAGACTTATTGCAGGTTTAGAATTACCCACTGATGGATATATATATTTTGATGACAAAATGGTTTCAGCTCCAAACAGGATAATTGTTGATCCTGCAGATAGAGGTATTGCAATGGTCTTCCAAAACTGGGCTCTCTACCCAAATATGACCATATATGATAACATTGCGTTCCCCCTTAGAAACATGAAAGTTTCTAAATCAGATATAGATAAGAAAGTTAAAGAAGTTGCAGAAATATTAAATATAAAACATATACTTGATCATTATCCTAGAGAGGTTTCAGGAGGGCAAATGCAAAGAACTGCTTTAGCTAGAGCATTAGTAAAAAATCCTAAAATCCTTCTTTTAGATGAACCATTTAGCAATTTAGATGCTCAAATTAGAGATAGCGCAAGAGCATTAGTTAGAAAGATTCAGAGAGAATTAAAGCTTACAACAATTGTAGTATCTCATGATCCTGCAGACATATTTGCCATAACAGAAGAGGCAGGGATAATTGTTAATGGGATGCTCGTACAAAAAGGTAATGCATCAGAAATTTATGATAATCCAATAAATGAAACAGTTTCCAAACTATTAGGAGATATTAATATAGTAAAAGCACAAATAAAGGATAATTATATTAAGTTTGGTAATATCTTGATACCTATAAATAGAAAATTAGACAAAGAAGAGGTTAACATAGGTATAAGACCCGAAGATATCAAAATATCAGAGACTAATGAGATTTCTGGTTTTGTTAATGTAGGAAAAGTAAAAATAAAAGTTTCAAGTTACGTTGCAGGTACGTTCAAAGTAGTTGTTAGCCCAATAGATGATGAATCTATAGAGCTTAATGTTAATACAGAAAGACATATAGAAGCAGGAACCGATATGAATCTTTTTGTTAAGCCAGATAAAATAAAAATATTTGATGAAAAAGGAAATAGAATATAAATTCTTATGTTTTAAAGAATTTGTCTTTACCTTCTTTCATTCTTATTAACGCGTTCATAGGTATTGTATGATAACCTGTCTTTGCAATAATTTCATATACTGTTTCATATGTAGCTCTTTCTAATAACCAAAATGATAATGATATATCTAGTTGGTCCATATTCTCCCTTATTGGCTCTGAAATTGTCTTTATATATTCGTTTAAAATCTGTGTTGACGAATTATATTCCCACTCAAGAATATCATTATTTAACAAGTCCAAAGAATCTTTTACGCTAGAGCCATATATTAATTGCAATGCCATTATTGCAGTATAATCTATACTTCTTATGAGTGCTGCCAAATCCCTTTCTGGCATTTCTTTTTCCAGTTTATTTCCTGGAAACTTGTAAGGCTCTCCTTCAAAATCTGTAAAATAAATGTTCTTATCTGAAACTAAAATTTGATATAAATGCAGATCTCCGTGAATTCTCATCAAATTTTTTCCTATTAAATTTTTTAAATTTGGCCTTATAATATTTAACATCTCATCTATAGAATCTAAAGCCTCTATAGCCATATTTCTGTCTTCCTGATATTGTAAATTATCTAGGTTATTCTTTATCCATTTTTCTCTGTATTGAATTCTATTCATCCAACTTTCCAGCACTTTTTCACTTACAACTTCGGTATAACAAAAATCTTCTCTGCATTCCTTCAATATATTATGTAAATTAGCCAAGCTGATGCCAATATTATTTCCAATAGATTCATAATTTCCCAACTTTTTGATAAATCTAACAGCTGAATTTATATAATATGTTGCTGCCGGTTCTCCTTCTATGATTTCTGTAATTAATCCATAATAATAATCTTTATATCTTATTGAACAATAATACCTAGGTATATTTCTATATCCTGCGTTAGTTAAGTATTTTATAACTTTATCTTCTATGTTGTCAATCTCTAATCTTTTCATTACCTTTAATAAATATTTATTATTATATTCATTAAAAATTTCATATATTACAGATCTGTTCCCATAAGTAATTGGTTTAATATTAACTATTTTCCCTATATCAGTTTTACAATCAGAATTAAACGATTTTACCTTATTGTAAATTAAATTGTTGATAAACTCTATATTTTCTTCAGCTAAGATCAGACTATCTCTTTTATATAATAATGGAGCAAATAATATTTCATTGCATCCTTCTTCTTTGATATAAATTAAGTCTCCATTGCTAATACAATCGCTATCAAAAGAACTACAATTAAGTCTCCATTGCTGGTTGTCTATATATTTAATTAATTCTGAAAAGCATTTCACAAATGACTACACCACATCTATTAATAAAAAATAGTTTTTATAAAGTTTATTTAAATGTCTTTGTTGTTTCGTTCAACAGGATTAACATTTTATTCCCATAATTTTGCGTAGATGCTAATAAAATTAAATAGTTTTTATAAATTGCTATAATTGAGTTACCAGCTTGAACATAACTGATGTTACCCATACTATTAATTGAATAACCATATAGACTTGCTATATATTGAATATCTTGGTTTAATAAAGGTTCTCCACTAACATTTGCTTCTACTACTTCTATTGCTAGCATATTGCTTGAATTAGATTTTTGATAATATTCTGTAACACTTTCTAATATCGTATAATTATAGAAACTATTACTATAAATATTAGGATAATTAGATGCTGGATTCTCAACTGTTGTACCATTTACAAAGCTAATCTTTATAGTATTATTGTTATGATTGATAGAAATATAGCCTGAGACATTACTTATAATGAGCCATGTGCCGCCAAATATATTGTTTATTTTATCTGTAGAAACATATCCAGGATATAGTGAAGGACTTAAAGAAGTTGTTTTTTGTTTATTCATAACTCCGTAATAATAAACGCCTAACGATGCAACTACAGCTATTATTACAATCGCAACAATCACTGATATCTTCATTTCCAAATTTTACACCAAAAATATGTAGTCATGCTGAGATTATAAACTAATATAAACAATAAATGATAAAATTTTTGCAAAACATTGGAATCTTACCTTTTATATGAATTTAAAATATATTTAATATTTATTTTTTAATTAAATATCTTTATTTTTAGAACTTAAATAGATATAAGTTTTAAGAAACTCTGCATGGCTCCATAACAATGGCGTAACAGACAAGGGAGAGCCATCGAAGGGATTAATTTGCTCTGGTATTAAACCAGTAGGAGTAGAAATACCTTCAACCCATTTAATTAGTTTAGCAGCCTCTTCTAAGTTATTGGATTTAATATAGTGTTGTGCTAACCACATTGTTGTTATAATCCATGGATTACCCGGTATATCGTTATAATCTTCTTGTACTCTTTGATAATAATCATTTTCATATCTAGCTAATCCTCCTGTAGTTTTTACCCAGAGTTTTTCTTTTATTTTTTCAATACTAGACATCAAAGTTTCATCGTTTGCATCCAATACATCAAATAAGGATAAACCCAATATGCTAGATTCTATAGACTTATCATAATCAATAACTTTACCATTATCGATTACGATGCTTTTATAGTATGTTTTTCTTTCCTTATCAAACATGTATTCCTTTAATGATTTAGTCATATCCTTTGCAATCCTCCCCCATTTTTCTTCATTATTCCAATCTCCTAAAAACCTAGCAAGCGATGATGCTGATCTAAGACCTGCTATTACAGATGAAACTGTATAAGTATGAACTCCTAGTTTCTCTTCCCATAAATCATATGACATCAAAGGCAATTTTAATTTTTCATCTGTAAAATTTACTAAAAAATCTGCAGCTTTTTCAATAGTATCATAGTAGTCTCTAAGAGAGCTATAATCTTTAGTTATTATAAAATGATTATAATAAGAAAATAGCGATGTAGCAGTTTCATCCTCTTGTATATTAAGAGATTGCTTTGTTTTTACGGTCCAAGGATGCCAAGTGCTACCATAAGTACCATCCGAATTATATTTTTGATATAAATATCCTTCATCGTTGAATAATCTATTAAATAGAAAATCATAATACTTATTAGTAAAAGAATAATAGCCTGCAATATCTAGAGATAGCGCCGTTAGAGATGCATCTCTAGGCCAAACATATGCATATGTGTCTAAGTTAAACTTTAATATACTTGTATCTAAAGACGCTGGTATTTCTCCATTTTTACCTATATGCCCTATTATTATAGCTACGCTTTGTTTCGCTAACTTATTACCAAAAGGATCTATTATATCTTTCCAATATCTTGTATCTCTTTCCATTTGCACACTACCTTTACTTTTTATTATATTGAGTTTTTTAACTATATCATTATAACTATTACCTGCTATGATATAAACGAAGAACTCCATAGATGCTATTGAAAATGCAGAATCCACTGAACCCTGAGAGATTGGATTCTTTGATAATATTCCATCGTTACAATCATTTATAACTGTCCCTTGATCTCTTCTCCCTGTTGTATATTCATATAACTGCTGTGAAGACGATATGATAAACCAAGTATTTTGTTTATAATGAATTAGAGAGTCTGTTATTGGATCATATAGAGCTGTATCACCTACTTCATTACCATTTAATCTGAAGTCATTATAAAATATTATTCTATATAATCCTTTACCATTTATTTTAACCTTTCTTATTATGGCTGGATGAGACATTGATATAACATCTTTGAATTCTATTGATGTATCTTCTTTATTGGCTTTCATGGTTATGCTTAGCCCATTCATGCTTATAGTTTTATCCCATGATTCCAGCCATTCAAAATATCCATCCTTCCAGACTCCTACTTTAAACATTCCATTCAAAGATTGGTTATATTGTTGACCTAAATAAGGATAATATATTGATTTTATGTAAAAATTAGAGTCGTATAAAGCCGCCATTTCTCCATTACTAAGAAAACCTGTTCTCATCTTATCTAACCCCAAAGAAAAAGAAATCTCCTGAAAATTTAAAGATTATACCCTTTTATGAGTCTGACCTCCTCCCCGCCCTGA
>PNIA01000021.1 GCA_002877855.1 Caldisphaera sp. | reverse complement strand
GCACTTAAATTGAACATTCTGTCTAGTAAACCTATACCCTTATTGCCTTCCATAATATATCACAATTTGCTCTTTAAATAATTAAATATATAAATTTTTTTGTTTAATTATAAAATTTTTTACTTGATTAAATAAAACACACTTTCCTTTGCTCATTTTCCTTCAAGTCTTATAGTCACATAAAAATTTTATCTTAGCACATAAACATCTCAGCTTTATTAATATTTATAATTTTATTTTATAAAATTATCTTTGTAATTTTTATTAAAATATGTTAAAAATTATAGATTTATTTAAGCAGCCTCATAAATAAATGTCGTATGAATGTAATTATAAACTTATGAATTAATCTAGGATCATAATAGTCTATCGAAGAGATAAATAACAATGCAATAAAACATATAAAGAGGGATAAATAACACTATATTGACATTAAAAGGTTAACAGTTCTTAAATCCTTTTTTATTATTATTTCCTCTGGATCAGGTGGAAAAATGTCAAACATTGACGAAATATTTAATTCAGCAATTAAGCCAAGAGTATTTAAAAAAAGAGAAGTATTATTACCTGATTATGTACCCGAAATACTACCCCATAGAGATGAAGAAATAAAAAAAGTTGCCCTTACACTATCGCCATCTTTAAGATTTGAAAGGCCTAGTAACATTTTTATTTATGGTCTTACTGGTACTGGGAAAACAGCAGTAACAAAATATGTTTTGAGAAAGCTAGAAGAAAATGCAAAAGAAAAAGGAATAAGAGTAGGATATATATATTCTAATGTAAGGCACAGAGAGACTCCTTATAGAATCTTAGCAGATATTGCTGAGTATTTTAACATGAGAATTCCATTTACAGGTTTATCTACAGGAGAAGTGTATAATAGAATTGTTAAAAAAATGAGCAATATCGAAGGAATATTTATAATAGTTTTAGATGAAATCGATTTCTTAGTAAAAAAATATGGAGATGATTTGTTATATAATTTAACTAGGATAAATGAGCAATTAGTAAGATCAAAGGTATCGATAATTGGGATAACAAACAGTGTTAAGATGATTGAATCCCTAGATCCAAGAGTAAAAAGTAGTTTGAGTGAAGAAGAAATAGTTTTTCCTCCTTATGATGCTCAACAACTTCAAGATATTTTATATCCTAGAGCAAAAGATGCATTTGTTGAAAATGCATTAGATGAAGATGTAGTTCCACAATGTTCAGCATTAGCAGCTAGAGAACATGGAGATGCAAGAAGAGCATTAGACCTATTAAGAATTGCTGGAGAGATTGCTGAAAGAAATAATAGAAATAGAGTAACAAATGAAGAAGTTATGAAAGCCAGATTAGAAATAGAAAGAGATAGAGTAAGCGATGTGGTGAAAACATTGCCATTGCATGGAAAGCTAGTTATGGCATCGATTTTAGTAGGAACAAGCTTGGGAAAAACCTATGTAACTACGGGAGAAATTTATGAATATTATAAAAAATTAGTTACATCTCTTGGACTAGAAGAGGTTACATTAAGGAGAATCAGTTCAATAATTAGCGAATTAGATATGCTTGGTATAATTACTGGTAGAATCATTAGTAGAGGAAGATATGGAAAAACAAGAGTTATATCTTTAGCCGCTGACACAAATGCAATTTTACAGGCATTAAAGGAAGACCCTATGCTAGGAGATGTAATAAACGAGGCATATAAGGATGCCAATGGAAAAAATAATAGCATGTGATGATGGTAAGGTAAAAAAGTTTGATCAGAGATCAACTCTTGTTGCCTGTATATCATATAATGAAATATGGCCTGTAGATATAAGATTAAACTATGTTCATACTGATGGATTAGATGCAACATCTATATTATCCTACATGATAAAGGAAATAGCAAATAATAATAAAGGTATAGTACTATTAGATTCTATTACAATAGCAGGTTTTAATCTGATCTCATTGCCAGGTTTGTACAAACTAACAGGCTTTCCTTCAATAGTAATTTATAATTATAAGCCCTCTTTAAGCAGAATAAATAGTGCGCTCATTCCAAATTTTGGTGATAGTGATATAAGAGAAAAAATATTATCAATACTTAAAAATAGTAAAAAGATAAAAACCAATAAAGGAATTCTATACATTGTTAACTGGGGAGTTAACAATGATGATGCAAAATTAATAATAAACTCATTGCAGCATTACTCTAGAATTCCAGAACCTTTAAGGGTTGCCCATATGATTGCATCTAAATTATCTGATGTCATTAATAATTTTTAATAAACAAGTTTTATTAATCCCCATTTTATTTTAATCTTTGGTGGATTTTATGGTAAAATACGAAAGGTTTGAGGACTTCTATGTTGTTGATACAACTCCATTTAATTTAAATGGTATTATATCATCATTTATTTTAATTGATGATAAGATTACATTGATAGAGCCTGGACCAGCTAATGAATATAAGAAATTAAATGATGCGTTGCATGAATTAAATTTGAGACCAGATATTATAATAGCTACACATGTGCATTTAGATCATGCAGGATCTACAGGTTTTTTACTTAGGGATTATCCAAATTC
The DNA here is from genome assembly GCA_002877855.1 of Caldisphaera sp. The sequence continues at coordinate 31,076 of PNIA01000021.1, read as the reverse complement.
AATTGCGTATATTCACCCAAAAGGGGTCAAACATATTGTTGACCCATCTCAATTGTGGGATGCTGCCATTAAGTTCTCAAAATTACTAACAGAGTCTTATGGGAAACCTATACCATCTGATCCTAATAGGGTTATACCTGCAGATGATGGGCAAGAAATTATTGTAGGTAAACATAGGATAAAATTTGTTCATACGCCAGGTCATGCAAGCCATCATATGAGCATTATTGTATATCCTGAAAAAATTTTGTTCAGCGGTGATTCTGCTGGAGCAATTTTTACTATTAGCAAAAAGAAAATCTATGTTATAACTAGTCCTGCACCATTCAAACCTATTACATACCTAGAAAGTATTGAAAAAATGAAAAAGTACTCTCCAGTTTATATTGCACCTACTCACTATGGAATACATGAAGAAGCGATGAAATATTTAAATTTAGGTATCGAAAGGGCTAATCTTTGGCTAAATACAGTAAAGGAATCATTAAGGGAAAATAAAGATATTGATCAGATTTATAAAGATATTTATAACAAAGACGAAGATTTTAAATATGCTGTTGACGCAAACATACAGTTCTTAACCAACGGATTTTTAATGCAATCAATAGATGGTATAATATTAGCTATAAAAAATGGAGACTGGGTCTGATAAAGAAACAACAAAACTAATACTTTACAAACAAAAAATTATATCTGCTTTATCAATGTCTTCTTTGGAAATAATTTTTGCTTATTAATATAAAATTGCTAGTAAAAATTATCATATGCAAATTTATATTATAAAATTAATTAAAAAAATAAAAATAAATTTTAGATTTTATCCGATTTACTCAACTTTTGCTCTGAAGTATTTTCCTGTTTCTGGGCTCTTAAATAAGCCTATTTTTACCCCTTTACCTTTCTTAGGGGCAAGAGTCCAAACCTTAATTGGTGTTAATGATACTTCCTTACCAGTTGTGGGATCCTTAACCTTTACAGCTGGGAGTTTAGACGACATCTTTCTCACTATTTAAATTATAATGCCATCGGGATTTTTAAATTTTTACTTTTAAAAAGTGAATTGTTCTAAAATAAAAGTTCTAGTAGAGTATTATTAGGAACTCAGTTTACTTAAAAATTAAAAATTTTTTAGTAATATTTATTAAAATATAAATTTTTATTTTTGTTAGCTAAAGTTTAATTAACCGAATAAAAATAATTTAAATGGGAGGAAAAATGACTAAATGGTTATTACGATGCCAGGAATGCAAAACGGAATGGGTATTTCCTGCAAGCTTTGAATTAAATAAAATGAAGGCTATTTACTTATATTGTCCCAATTGCAAGAAAAATACTTTTCATACACCAATTAAGAAACTGGAGGATTGAGAGGTTTATTTATTGGACTTAGCGAAACTAAGCTTTGAATCTCATCATAAAATGATTGAAGAGGTAATACTTCTTGAGATCCTTGTTGCCATCTTCTTCTAATATTTACTGTATTGGATTCCACTTCTTTATCACCAACTACAACAATTATTGGAACCCATGATTTTCCTGCAACTCTTATTCTAGTTCCTAAGCTTTTATTAGCTGGATCCAAGTATGCCCTTATTCCTTTTTGAACCAGCTCATACAATATTTCTTTGGCATATTTTTCATGCATTTCTTTAACCGGTATTACTGCTACTTGATATGGCATTAACCAAAAAGGCAAATAGGGTGTAATCCCTTTATCTGCTTGTTTCAAGCCAAAATCAATGTAGGATGAAATTATATTTCTCATAGGCCCTAAACATGTTATCTCCTTATCTCTTACCTTTCCAGAAGCCCCTAATGTTACCATTCCATTATTTCTAGTTTTATATAAAAATACAGATAATTCATAGTCTATATCATAGGGTATATTAAATAGTTCCTTTGAACTGGAAACAAGCATTATAACATCATTTTTAAAACCATCCATTATTTCATTTAATATTGACTTAAACGGGTCTAATTCAAGCTTTTTTGGAACAATTAATATATTGGAGCCAGGAATACTGCCTGCTAATATAATGCTTTCATCCTTTATATACCTGCCTTTGTCTAAGCATGATCTAATAAAAGATGCTAATCCATCAATTCCATACGAGTTATTTAAATTACTGGGAACCGTATTTACATTAATCAAGTTAAACTTATCTATTAGCCATTTTAGAAATGTATCAATGACAAATTGTCCATTAAAATCAATTCCATCAGATGTTATACCGATTTTTTGTTGGGTCCCTATTGATTCGTTATCCCATGGATTACCACGAATTATTTCCTTCTCTATTAAACCTTTAGAAATTGCTTCTTGCAAAGAAATGACTTCATTATTGTGTATAAAGAAAGGCCCCTTAGGGGATGTAATAGTTCTTGACAACTCGCACATAGGATGACCTGGACAAGTTATAGAAAATCCCTTATACCATCCAAAAGGAGCTCTATTAACTGAAAATCCCATATTTTTTAATTCTTCTTCTACAGCTTTTAAAACACTTATGGCTCTTTCAGGTTCAGCCAAACTAGAAGATAGATGAGCAAATGGATAAATAACAACACAGCTTAACTTGAATCTCATTGCATGCTGAGCTATTTCATTTGCTGCTTCCTTTGCTAGTTGCGGTAAGTCGTCTTCTTCTACGCTAATAAATCCTGCAACACATTCGTTTCCTTCAAATTTACTTGGGGGATCTGGTGTGTTCTCTACTGCCTTCTCAACAGCCCAGTATTTTATATCCTTTAAATGAATCATTAATAGTCTCAATTTCTCACCATTATATTAGTTTTGATCCTATTATTAATACATTCGTGCAGGTCTCTCTATCATCACATAGAAATTTATTTAACCTAATAACATGAGCTTAACAATGTATAAAAAACATAGAATTATAGCCTTTTGCAACAATATATAAAAATGGTAGGGGTAATGAATGTGTCTGATGAAAAAGAAGAAGCTAAACAGAAACCAAAGGATATTACAGACTTACCTGGTGTTGGTCCAAATACAGCACAAAAATTAATTGAGTCAGGTTATACAAGCATAGAAGCTATAGCCGTTGCAACACCACAAGAAATAGCCCAAATAACAGGAATTCCATTACCAACAGCCCAAAAAATAGTTAGTTCAGCCAGAGAAACTCTTGATATTAAATTTAAAACAGCACTAGAACTCAAAAAGGAGAGGATGAATGTACATAAGATAACCACAGGTAGTAAAAGCCTTGATGACTTATTAGGGGGAGGAATTGAAACAAGAGATATGACAGAATTCTTTGGTGAGTATGGAACAGGTAAAACACAAATATGCCACCAAGCAGCAGTTAATGTACAATTACCTGAAGATAAGGGTGGGTTAAATGGTAAGACTGTTTATATAGATACAGAAGGTACATTTAGATGGGAAAGGATAGATCAAATAGCTAGGGGATTAAACTTAGATCCAGATAAAGTTATGGAAAACATATATTGGATTAGAGCAGTAAACAGCCATCATCAAATGGCCATTGTTGATCAACTATTTGACATGCTATCAAAGGATAATGTAAAGTTAGTAATAGTTGATTCTTTAACGAGCCATTTTAGGGCCGAATTTCCTGGTAGAGAAAATTTAGCCCTTAGACAGCAACTATTAAACAAGCACTTACACCAACTCATTAGGCTAGCTGAAATCTATGATGTAGCTGTTGTAGTAACAAATCAAGTTATGTCCAGACCAGATGTATTTTATGGAGATCCTACATCAGCTGTTGGAGGTAACATAGTTGGCCATGCACCCGGAGTAAGGGTTCAGCTTAAAAGAAGCAGAGGTAATAAAAGAATAGCAAGAATTGTTGACGCCCCTCACCTACCTGAAGGAGAAACTGTATTTGCAATAACAGAATACGGAGTTAGGGATGCAGAAGAATAAATTTTAAAACTATAAAAATTTTTAAATAACAGGGATTGAATTGATAGTATACTTAGCTAAAGAAATCCAATACTTTATAGTAGGTTTACTAATAGTAATATTTTCTATAACTTCTTATCTCGATATAAAATATAGAGAGGTACCGATATACATTTGGTATTTTTCTTCTAAAGTAGGTCTCATATTATCTTTTATAGCATTTTATTACTATTATCCATTAAATACTTTAATAATTTACTATTTAATTAGCATCTTGAGTATATTAGGTATAGTTATTGCCCACTTTATAGGCCATCTTGGTGGAGGAGACTTATGGGCATCAGTTTTTTTAGCCCTTTCTTTACCAATAAATCCATTTGGAGGTTTTCTGCCACCAATACTTCTGATATTATTATATAGTGCTATATTAGAGTTATCAACAAGGATTTTTTTGACGAGTAGCGAATGCATAAAAGCAAAGATATATAAAAGAAAATGCCTTACATCAGCCCCTATAAAAGGGATAGATTTAATAAACAACGATAAGTATAAATGGTATTTTGCAGAAAAAAGCACAAAAAATATATCAATCGATGATCCGCATGAAACTATACTATTAGAATCTAAAGGAGACTTAAATAAAATAATTTGGGTGCAGCCAGGACTTCCTTTTTTAGTGTTTATATTAATAAGCATACCACTAGCACTAATTACAGGTAGGCTAATTTAGGTGATTAAAATTGAGCTGGCCAGAACCATGGTATTGTAATTTATGGGCTCCATGGAGAATGACATATATAAAGGATACAACAGAAAAGAAGGAAGAAAATAATGAATGCATATTTTGTAAGGCACAAAGGATGGATATGAAAGAGGCATTTGTATTATGTAAGGGTAAAAATTCCTTAATTATGTTAAACAAATATCCATATAATTCTGGACATTTAATGATAGCACCACTTAGGCATGTTGCAACTCTGGAGGATTTAAATGACGAAGAGATGAATGAAATAGGAAAAATGATTAAAGTTTCTATAATTTCACTAAGAAAGGCATACAGGCCAGAGGGATTTAATATAGGTGTTAATATTGGAGAAGTAGCAGGCGCAGGAGTACCTGGGCATGTACATATACATGTAGTTCCAAGATGGAAAGGGGATTCAAACTATATAACGATTGTTGGTGGAACCAAGGTAGTTCCTCAAAGCCTTGAAGACACTTATCAATTGCTGAGACCTATAACCGAAGAGGTAGGAAAATCTTATGGATTATGTTAACAATCTATTTATAATAACACATACAGATTTAGATGGTATGGGTGGGGCAGCTGCATTAATGAGAGTATTAAACAAAAGACCTGAAGAAACTACTATAATTTTTTCAGAGCCTTATAATGTAGATGAGGCATTAAGTGGGATTATAGATTCTATAAAAAAAGGAGATATGCTTGCATTAATAGATATAGGCTCCAACGATTCAAATTTTGATAATGTAATAAACGGATTAAATAAAATTCTAGAAAATGGAGGAAGGGTTCAATGGTACGATCATCATATATGGGATCAATCAAAAATAGCTAAATTAAAATCTATAGGAGTTGAGCTTTTTATAGATAAAAGCACCTGCGGTACGGGCGTTGTTGCAAAATATTCAATTAATATATTTAAATCTAAAGATGATCCTTTTTTATTAAAATTAGAGAAAGCAATTTGTGCATCAGATATCTGGAAATGGGATGATGAATTAGGCCCAAAATTGTTTAGAGCAACATATGCAAAGAATAATCAAGAAGGGAGAGAATGGAAAATGAAAGTAATTGAAAAATTTTTTAATGGTATAATTTGGGATGATGAATTAAGGGATCATCTTAATGATTATTTAAAGAAAGAGCTTAATGGTTTTGATTCAATTTTATCTACACTTAAGACATATGGGAATAGCAACAAAAAAATAGCTGCTGTATATAAAGAAAATGATATACCGTCCGATAGTTTAGTCGGCGCAATGATCTTATCTAGAGAAGATGCTGCTATTGCTGTAATTATAAAGAAAAAATCTGCAAAAATTGTTAGCATTTCATTAAGAAGCAAAGAGAAAGCCAATGTTCAAATAATAGCTAAAGAATTTGGAGGCGGGGGACATATAAGAGCTTCAGGTGCGATTCTTAGATTACCATTTTATATTTATCTGTTGTCAATAATAAATAAATCTTTTTTAATCAATTATGTATTAAAGAAGGTTTACTATACAGGTATTTCTTTATCTGCTTTCCAAGAAATCGAGCATGAAACTAATCTTGAATAAAATATAAAACTATGTTAGCTCGATCCCTTTTTCTTTTTCGGAGCTTTTTATTATTTCCATAATTTTCTCATGGAGAAGTTCAATTATTTTCCTTCTGTCCTCCATTAATACAACATCGCTATATCCCTTTGCAACTATACTATGAGCCATTGGTGATGGATATCTCAATGGACCAGCTATGTTTATTTTTATTTCACCATTTTCTATTAATTCCAATATTTTTTTAGCAGCTTTGATATCCATGTAATCTTCTAATATTTCTCTAAATGTTTCCCTAATTACAGGTAGATCAGGCATTTCTTCTATTAATAAATCCAACAACTTTTGAGCACTCAATTGCATTCTTTCTGGACTTCTTTCCCAACCCTTATATCTTCTAAGTATCATGAAACTTCTTTGAGCTACATGCCTAAATCTTCTTCTCATCATTTCTGTTCTTTTTAAAGCACTTTCTAATATGACCCTTAAATTTTCTTTATTTAATTCCTTAATAACATTACTTATTATTTCTTTATTTAATTCCTTTTCTTCTTGATATGATAGCATAAATCCGTTATCTGTAACTGTTACTTTAATTGGTACATTTAGCTCGTTTGATAAAATGCTTGCATAAGCCCTAGATAAAGCATCATTAGCCCTTCTTCCAAATAGCATATGAAATACTATATTCCAGCCTTCATCATCTTTAAAATATTCGATCAATATATTTTTATTTCCTGGAACATGATTTACATAAGCCAATTCTTCCCATACATACTTTATTATCTCGTCTGCTGCATGCTCTTCTAGCAAATAATTGTCCATCAAAATTTTCTTAGCTTCATTATAGTTTTTTTCTTTAATTAATTTACCAATTTTTTCTCTAAATTCTCCTACTTTTAGTGCGCTATCAAAACTTAATGGTAACATTTCGCTAAACCATTCGGGCACAGTGGGTTTTTTACCTTCAGCACTTTCAACGGTTATTTCCATACCCTTGCTTTTTAAAAACTTGTAAGTTTTACCCCCTAAAATAAAAATATCTCCTTCTTCTAAAATCTCTACAAACTCTTCTTCCAGATTTCCTACGTATTTTCTATCCTTTGTTACTACTCTAATTTTTGCTTCATCAGGTATTGTACCAGAGTTTAATTGGTATATCATTCTAGATCCTTTTTTTCTACCAAACATATGGTCATTATCATCTAACCATATTTTTGGATAAACTTTTTCATTTTCTAATCCATGCTTTCCAGCTAAGTAATTTAAAACTTGTATAAATTCCTCTCTTGAAAGATTATGATAATTGTATGATCTTTTTATTAATTCAAAGGCCTCATCTATATCCCATTTCTGATCAATTGACATACCCACTAATTGCTGTGATAACACATCTAATGGATTCATAGGAATTCTAACATTATCTATTTGTCTGTCTAATGCATTTTTTGCTAACACAGTACATTCTATTAGATCGTCCCTATCTACTACAATTATTCTGCCTTTGCTCGTCTGTGTTATGTGATGGCCAGCTCTTCCAATTCTTTGTAATAATCTACTTACACTTTTCGGACTACTTAACAAAACAACCAAATCTATATAACCAATATCTATTCCCAACTCAAGGCTAGTACTAGATACAACAACCCTTAGCTTGCCTTTTTTTAATTTTTCTTCTACATCAAGCCTAACATCTCTTGATAAGCTACTATGATGTGCTTCGATTTCATCTAGATCTATCATCTTTCTGCTTGATAACAATTTCTTTAATTTAAACGAAACCCTTTCTGTTGCGCTTCTTGTATTTGTGAAAACAAGGGTTGTTCTTGATTCTGAAACCAGTTTTGCTAATGTTTCATATATCTCGTTATTAATTTCATCCGAGCTTCCATGTATTAGATCGGTTTTTGGTGTTATAACCCTTATATCAAATGGTTTAGAAAATCTAGCATCAACTATCTCAACATTTCTAGGTTCTCCATTAACATAACCTCCTAAAAATTTTGCTACTTCTTCTAGTGGGGATATTGTTGCAGATAATCCAATTCTTTGAATAGTTGTATTATTTCTTTGATTAACTAAATAATCTAGCCTTTCAAGACTTAATGATAAATGGGCACCTCTTTTACTTGATGCTAATTCATGTATTTCATCGACAATTACCCATTTAGCTGTTGAGAGTTTTTCTTTAAACTTTGGTGCAGACAAACTAATGCTCAAAGATTCCGGTGTTGTTATAATTATATGAGGGGGCGACCTCAGCATCTTTTGCTTTACATTTGCTGGAGTATCGCTTGTTCTAACTCCAACCCTTATTTCTGGTACACTTATCCCCATTTTATTAGCTTTTTCATATATTTCTTTTAATGGATTTACTAAATTTCTTTCCATATCATTATCCAAAGCCCTTAATGGACTAATATAAATTGCATAGATCTGATCTTTTAATTCATTTTTTTCACCTAAATAAAAAAGGTCATCTATTATTGCCAAAAAAACTGATAATGTCTTACCAGTTCCAGTTGGGCTAGAAACCAATACATTTTTCCCTTGCTTAATAAGAGGAATTGCATACTTCTGGGGATCTGTAAAGCCATTAAATTTCTCATAAAACCAGCTAGCCACGTAAGGCCTAAGCATTGAAAGTATTTTTTCATCCTTCAAATTAAATCCCTAGAGCAGCTCTATTATTTCTTTTTCTGCATTTAAGACTAATTAATCTACCAGTTTATTAGTTAAAGTATTTACAGTGAAGTAATTTTCGTAATTTAGAAATACAAATGATGGTCAAAAAAAGTTAAAAACAAATAAAACATTTTATATCGGGGATAAAAATGATAAAAAACAATTTCATTCAAGAAATTTATGATACACAAAAAGATCTTTTAGAAAAGGAAGTAAAGGTATGCGGATGGGTAAGCAATATAAGAGATTTGGGAGGAGTAAAATTTGTTCTACTTAGGGACAGAACAGGAATAATACAAGTTGTTTTTAAAAAAGGCATTTCTCCAGATGATATTATAGATAAATCCAAAGAATTGATAAAAGAGTCGGTAATTTGCATTAAAGGAATTTTAACTGAAGGCAAATCTGCTTTAAAGTTAGAAATACAAGCAAAAGAGCTTAACCTATTAAACAAGCCATATGAACCCTTGCCATTAGATCCAGATACAAGCACCGATGCACAGTTCAATGTAAGGCTTGATTATAGATGGCTAGATGTAAGGAACAGTAAGGTTTCCTCAATTTTCATATTTGCTTCATGGATAGCAAAAATATTTAGAGAATATTTAACTAATAAAGGTTTTGTAGAAATATTTACCCCAAAGATAGTTGCAACAGGTACAGAAGGGGGGGCAGAAGTTTTTCCTGTGATCTATTTTGGTAAAGAAGCATATTTAGCTCAAAGCCCTCAGTTTTATAAACAGCTAGCGGTAATATCAGGATTGGAAAGGGTTTTCGAAATTGGTCCAGTTTTTAGAGCAGAATCCCACCATACAGTAAGGCATCTATCAGAATTTCACGGAATGGACTTTGAAATGGGATTTATAGAAGGTCCTGAAGATGTTATGGGTATGGTAGAAGGATTCTTTAGAAAAATTGCTGAAAGCGCAAACTCGGATAGTTACATTAAAGGGGTTAGGGACTATTATAAAATTGATATACAAATTCCAGAAAAAATTCCTAGAATACCTATAAAAAATGTGTATGAAATATTGGAATCAAATTATAAAAAACACTTAGAATTTGGTGATGATTTAGACACAGAGGCTGAAAAATTAATAGGAGACTATGTTAAAAAAGAATTCAATAGCGACTTTGTATTTGTTACTGAATATCCATGGAAAGTAAGACCATTCTATACAATGAGAAAAAAAGATGATGAACAATTCACATATGGATTTGATTTATTGTTTAGAGGGTTAGAAGTTGCTACAGGAAGTCAGAGAGAGCATAGATATGATATGCTTATCAAAAACCTAAATGATAAAGGACTTGATAAGAACAGGTTTAAGTTCTATTTGGACTTCTTCAAAGATGGTACACCACCTCATGGAGGAGTTGGATTAGGATTGGAAAGGATAGTCAAACAATCATTAAATCTAGAAAATATTAGAGAGGCTAGACTATTACCTAGAGATACGGAAAGGATAACGCCATGAAGAAAAGGTAATGGTATTGATATCTCTTGAATTCTTTTTAATTTTATTTATATTATTAATTATTGGTGTATCTCTTGAATTCTTTATAAAAAATAATAGATTTAAATTGTTTCTTTGGTTATTATTAGCATTTTTCTTTTTTTCAATTATTTCCATTTTTAACTTTAATGATGGTTTTATCTTTATATCAGCTTATTTGCTAGAAATTTCTTTAAGCTTAGATAATATAATGATATTTTTGCTCATATTTAAAGAATTTGAAATCTCAAACCAAGAAAAAGCATTAATTATAGGATCTTACTCAGCAGTTTTACTTAGGTTTTTATTTGTTTATGTTGGAATAACCATACTAAATTCGCTAGAAGTAGGTTCATTAATATTATCATCATTGGTAATTTTTTCAGCAGTCTATTTAGGGAAAAATGAAATAAACAAGATCAGAAATAAGAAGGAAAAAGAAAAGAACACACTTCTGCAATCTATTACCAAAATTCTAAAAATTAATTATTCTCAAAATGAGGATAGATTATTTATAAAAAAAGATAGAAAAACAATTCCAACAAAATTACTTATAGCTATAATAGCAATAGAAATTGCTGATATAATATTTGCTACCGATTCTGTACCAGCTATTATCCTATTAACGAAAAGCGAAATATTAGCATATTCATCAACAATATTTGGTACAATGACTATAAGATCTATTTATTTTAATATAAACAAATCACTAAGCAATATTCCTCACATTGAAGGATTTCTTTCAATTGGTCTGGGATATCTAGGAGTAGCCTCTATATTAAGTTTTCTATATAAATATACAAAAGGATATTATGGATTTCACATACCAATTTTTGTTGATGCCTTAGTTACTATTTTAATAATAACAATAGGAATGCTGTTTTCTTACCTAAGGTCAGATAAATAAATTATTGAAATATAATTTAGACATTAATAAACATTATTAAAGCTCATAATAAACAACAGATAAACCTATTAGTCTAGTATGTAAAACAAAAATTTTTAATTATAATAAATAAAATATATGTAGGAAAAGCCTGTGATTAATGATGGCAAATTATAACAAGATATTAATAATTGATGGATATAATGATGAACCAGGAGGATTGGGAGTTCCGCCATATATAGATGTATATCCAAGGTATATATCAGGAGCTATTTGGTCTGTCTATGAGTCGCTAAGAATTGATTATGTTACCGTTGATGCGTTTAGGAATAAGCAATGGATTAGCAGAGCAAATAATTATGATTTATTAATTTTCATAGCCGGCGTTGTTGTACCAGGAAAATATATAGGTGGAAAACCAGCTACTGGTGAAGAGCTTTCTTTATGGGCCAGGCTAATAAAAAATCCTTTTAAAGTTCTTGTTGGGCCTGCTGCAAAGTGGGGTATTGGTGAAGGTGGAAAAAAGGCATTTAGTCCGATAAACTTTAAAAAAGCAGGGTTTGATGTGCTAGTAACTGGTGACCCAGAATTATATTTTTATGAATTTTTAAAATATGGGGAAAGCTATGCTGCACCTTATAAAATAAGGGGAAATTACGATCAAGTAGATAAGTTTTCTATAAAGGGGGCTAAAATAATTAAGCAACATCCTAACTATGGAAAAAACCTGATTATAGAAATAGAAACATACAGAGGATGTGCTAGATGGATTAGCGGTGGTTGCAGTTATTGTGTAGAACCATTAAGAGGAAAGCCTATTGATAGAAAAGTTGAGGGTATTGTAAATGAGATAAGTGCATTATATAAAAATGGAGGTAGAGCATTTAGATTGGGAAGGCAGGCAGACATTTTAGTTTATGGATCAAAAACTCTTGGCGAAGAAGAATGGCCAGTTCCAGAGCCAGAAACGATAGAAAAATTGTTTTATGGAATAAGATTTTATGCCCCTAATCTAAATGTTCTTCACATAGATAATGTCAACCCAGGAACAATCTCTAGGCATCCAAACGAATCTCTTTTAGCCTTAACAAAAATAGTGAAATACCATACACCTGGTGATGTGGCAGCATTTGGCATAGAATCTTTAGATCCGAAAGTAATAAAAATTAATAACCTAAAAGTTCAATACGAAGATGCTATCAAATCAATAGAAATAGTAAATAAAATTGGAAGGCAAATTGGATATAATGGTTTACCAGAAATCCTGCCTGGTATTAACTTCATATTGGGTTTGCCTGGAGAATCTAAAGAAACATATTATTACAATAAAAAATTTTTACAAGACCTTTTAAGTAAAAAATTACTTGTTAGAAGAGTTAATATTAGAAATTTACTTGTTATAGAGGCAACAAAAGTATCTAAAATGAAATTTAAAATTGATAGACAAGAGCCTTTAGAAAAATCATTCAAATACTTTGTTAGAAAAAAGTTTGACCCAGCAATGCTTTCCTTAATTGCTCCCAATGGAACAATTTTAAAAGATCTATGGATAGAAGGCTGTGAAAATGAGTATTGCCTCGCAAGGCAAGTTGGTAGTTACCCGTTGATGGTAATTGTAAAGAAAAAATATCCAAAATTAAGCTTTATTAGAAGTATAAGAATAATAGGAGTGCACTCTGCAAGGGCCTTGGAAGGTATACCATTAGAATGATATATATTTAATTTTTACTTTATAGATCTATATAGGGATAAAAATGACTGAGGTAAACCAAAAAGAAAATGTATTATTAAGAAAAGTACAGATAACTGGGGGATCAACTTATATAATTTCGATACCTAAAGAATGGGCAAAAAAACTAAGCATAGATAAGGGCGAAGATATTCTAATGGAAATGTTAAATGATGGCTCTATTAAATTATACAACCCAAAAATCAAAGAAGAATATAATAAGAAAAAGATCAAGGAGATTGATATAGATCCTAGATTGCTTGACTCTGCAATAATTATGGAAATAATATCAGCATATTTAGCAGGCTACAATTCAATTAAATTAATTTTTTCTCCATTCATATCAGAAAGAGTTGAAAATATAGTAAATACAGTAAGAAATAAAGTTGTAGGCTTAGATATAATTGAGCAAACTGAAAATAGCATACTTTTACAAGTTGTTGTAGATTTAACATTAATATCTGTAAAACAAGCAGCAAACACTATGATAAAAATGCTTAAAACCATGACAGACGACTTTATAAACTCTATAACAAATAAAGATGTAGAAACTTTAAGTAGTATTATAAAAAGAGATGATGTAATAGATAAACTTTACCTATACATATCTAAGCAAATTAATCTGGCCCTACAAGGTAGCGTAAGAACTGAAGATCTTGGAATGAAAGATCTAAAAGAAACTGTAAACATATATACAACTATTAAAAGTATTGAGAGGATAGCAGATCATATAGTATCCATGTCATCATGGCTTGTTGATACTATAAAAGATATAGAGATGCCTGAAGAATTGCTAAACTTCATAAATAAAGTTAAGAATGAAGTTATTAAAGTAACAAATTGTATAGAAAGTGAAATAAACATAGATGAGCTCGTAAAAAGTTATTCTAATCTACATGGATTAATAGAAAATGAAATAGATTTAATAAAATCTTTAAGGGGTTCAAAATATTTTTACGAGTTATATCCTATATTTGATGGATTAAGAAGAGCTCTTGCGTATTCAATAGATATAATAGAATCCCAAGTTTCTTTAGAGATGCTAAGGAATTTAAACAAAAAAGTTTAATTTTGCTGTGAACTTTTATAAATTGTGGGCATAATGAGAGAAGAATGTAAAAAATTTATTGAATTGCTCATGAATTTGTCTAGATTAAGCTTTAAGGAGAATGAAACTGAAAAACTTTGCGAAGACATAGAAAAGATACAAATGTTATTAAAACAAGTTTCGTCTATAGGAAAATATGATGTAAAGCCATTGTATAATGTATGGGATGGTTTATTAGAACCACCATATTATATAGAAATTCCAAAAGTTAGGTTAGATGAAATGATTCCAGAAGATAGATTATTGGACAAAAAAGTTAAAATACCATGGAGAAGGGAATAATGAAGCAACAGGCCATAGATATAAGGCAAGATATAGTTTATGGAAACGTAGATCTAGAAGACTATGTTTTAAAAAAATTAGAAAGGATCAGAAAAAAAGATATTAACATCAATGCATACATATCATTAGATTCTGAAGATTTTTTAATTGAAAGAGCAAATGAAATAAAAAACAAAATAAAACAAGGCAAAAAATTGAAACTAGCAGGATTAATTGTAAGCATTAAAGATAACATATCTACCAATTTTTTACCAACAACAGCAGGTTCAAAAATTTTAGAAAATTATATACCACCCTATAATGCCACTGTAATAGAAAAGATATTGAATGAAGGAGGAATAATAATAGGTAAAACAAATTTAGATGAGTTTGCAATGGGTAGCACAACTGAATTTAGTGCGTATGGACCGACAAAAAATCCATGGGATCTAAGCAGAGTTCCAGGAGGAAGTAGCGGAGGAAGTGCAGCTAGCCTATCTTATGGAAGTGCAGATTTATCCTTAGGCAGCGATACTGGAGGCTCTGTACGGTTACCCGCATCTTATACATCTGTCGTGGGTCTAAAACCTACCTATGGAACAGTAAGCAGATATGGGCTTATACCTTACGCAAACAGTTTAGAGCAAATAAGCCCTATGGCAAGAAGTGTTAAGGATGTTGCTTTATTATTAGATGTAATAAAAGGTTTTGATGAAAAAGACGCAACAAGTTTAAGAAACGATGTAATACCAAAACACGAGGATAAAAAAATTAGGCTATGCATGCCTGAAGAGTTAATAAAAGATTCAGATAAGCCTATAGAGGCCACAATTATTAATATATTAAATAAGTTAGAGTCGGAGGGATTGGTTATTGAATATGATAGAAAATTAAACAGTTTAAAATACGCATTACCTACATATTATACAATAGCCTTTGCTGAAGCTGCTAGCAATCTTTCTAGGTATGATGGCAAATTGTATCCGAACATTTCTATAGAAAAGACATATAAAGAAACTAGTGAAAAAACTAGAACAATAAACTTCGGGTTCGAAGTTAAGAAAAGAATTATGATGGGCGTTTTAGCTCTGAGCGAGGGATTTATAAATGACTATTACATAGCAGCAACAAAAGGTAGAAGAATTATCAGGGATGAAATTTTAAATTTAACAAAGGATTGCATAATTGTAAGTCCTGTTTCTCCGATACTACCTCCTAAACTAGGAGAAAGGATAAGCGATCCGCTAAAACTATATGCTATGGATATATATACAGTTGTAGCTAATTTAGCAGGGGTACCTGCTTTGGCAATGCCTGCAGGGTTTTATAATAATTTACCAATAGGAATACAATTTATGAGTAGTCCATTTGATGAAGAAATCTTAATAAAATTAGGAGCTTTTGTAGAAGAAATTACTGGCCTATCTGGCATAATAGCTGGTGATTAAATTGAAATACAAAATTGGGCTTGAAATACACACGCAACTAACAGAATCTGGGACGAAGCTATTTTGTAGTTGTGATTCAAATTATAGGAAATACGAACCAAATACCAATGTATGCCCAATATGCCTCGGATTACCAGGAGCTTTGCCTGTTCCAAGAAAACAACCAATTAAACTGGGTATAGCTGTAGCTAAGGTCTTTAATTGCGAAATCCCAGACTATATGGTATTTACGAGAAAGCATTATTATTATCCAGATATGCCAAAAAATTATCAAATAACACAATACGAAAAAGCTGGTGGAATGCCTGTTTGCTTAAAGGGTATATTAAAATATTATGATCCGGATAAACACTTATGGAAATCAGTTACATTGAGAAGGATGAACATAGAAGAAGACCCAGGAAAAACTGAATATAGTGAAGGAAGCATATTGAATAGCGAGTTTGCATTAGTTGATTATAATAGAAGTGGTGTACCTTTACTTGAAGTCGTAACAGAACCAGAAATTCCCACACCAAGAGATGCGAGAAAGGCTGTGGAATATCTATTATTAACCATGGAATATATAGGAGCTATCAATCCAAGATTGGAAGGGTCATTTAGGGTAGATGCCAACGTTAGTGTAGAAGGAGGAGAAAGAGTAGAGGTAAAAAATATAGGTAGCACACTAGATCTAGAAAAGGCATTAAAGTACGAAATATTTAGACAAAGCAAAATTATAGAAGGCAATGGAACAATAAAAAGAGAAACTAGACATTGGGATCCTATTAGAGGGATAACAAAATCTTTGAGAAGCAAGGAAAGTGAAGAAGAGTACCTTTATTTCCCCGATCCTGATATTCCTGCAATAAAAACAGAACCTTTGCTTAAAGAGGCATTAGAGCATATACCTAAAACTCCAGAAAGAATAATGACAACTATAATAAATTATGGTATAACACCAAAAATTGCTTGGAGTTTAGTAACCGTAAAGGCAAGCGCCGAACTATTCTTGGAAACCGTTAGAAATGGAGCAAGCCCAAAAATAGTCGCTAGAATTTTAGCTATAGACTATAAAGGTTATTTAAAGAAATCTGGAAAAAATGTCTACTCAAGGGAAAATTGGCCTAGAAAAGAGACATTAAAGAAAATCAGCGATTTAATAACAAGTAAGATTTATACATATGATGAAATTAAATATAATGTATTGCCTCAATTAGTCAATGATCCAAATGTAGCAAGCTTAAATCTGCCAGAGAAAATTTACCCAGACAACCTGATTAATAATGTAATAGTAGAAGAAAAAAATGCAGTTAAAGATTTTTATAGTGGTAAAATGGAGGCGCTTGATTATTTGGTTGGTAAAGTATTAAAGAGAGCTAGAGGAAAAGCTATAGATCCAAAAATTATAAGGCAAATGATAGAAAACTCTCTAAGCAATTTAAAAAAAGGTAAGCAAAATATTTAGACTAAGAATTTTAAGATATGCTGATCTTTATCTTACAGCTTTAAGTTTAAATTTTATTTATGAAAAGAAAAAGATATTTTAATATGAATAAATTACTTTCTTTTAATTAGAGGGAAATCAACAATCTTCGCTTCTCCTGTCCTTCCCCTACCATCATTAATTGTTATAGTTTCGCCTAAAATTGCATATCTTGTATCTATATAACCCATACCAATTCCTTTTTCTAATATTGGGCTATAGGTTCCACTAGTTACCCAGCCAACTTCTATATCATCTTCATACATTTTATAGCCATGTCTAGGTATGTATCTCGCATTTGATTTTTTCATTTCTAATCCAATTCTGATCCATCTTAAACCTTCTTTTTTGCATGCCCTTAAAGAAGGCTCTCCTATATATCCGGTCTTATTCCAATCAATTGCTCCCATTCCATATCTTAAGCTTAAAGCGCAAGGAAACTTTATTGGATCTTGCCCATACTCATTTCCTCCTAAAACAAAACCCATTTCAATTCTTAGCGTATCTCTTGCTGCTATGCCTATTGGTTTAACGCCATTATCTAAAAGCAATTTATAGAGCCTTTCTGCATTATTAGGAGTTAACCAGAATTCAAAGCCGTCCTCTCCCGTCCATCCACTTCTGCTTGCTAGATAAATATTTATATTGTTTAAATTTTCATTTAGCCTAAATTCTAAAGGCTTTAAATCTAATGCCCAAGATGCTTTTAATTTTTCCATAACATATTTACTTTCAGGTCCTTGCAAAGCTAGCAAAACATAATCAAATGTTAAATCTTGAATTTTAACATCGTATTTGTTTTGAATAGCTATTTTACTCAAATGAGTTATCATTATTTCTCTCGCTGATGCATTTGGAACTGCTAGCCATTCATTATCGTTTATTTTATACCACATTTCATCATCTATTACCCTTGCACTTTCATTCAGAGACAAGGTAGGACCACTCATAAAACCTTCTTTAGTGCTTGATAACTTTTTTGTAAAAACTATCTCTAATAAATCTAATGAATTTTTACCTGATATCTTCAATCTACCCATGTGACTTATATCGAAAACACCAACGGAATTTCTAACAGTTTTATGTTCTTCAATAGTAGAGCTATATATCATAGGTACATTCCAACCAGCAAATTCACCAAAAGAAGCATTTATTTTTTGATGAAGCTCTTTCAATTGAATATCATTCATATAAACCACCAAAAAATAAATAACATATTCAAATTTAAAAATTATTTTGATTTGCTTAAAACTTTAGAAAGGTTGCACCAAGAGCTGCACAAATTGGACATTTCCCTGGAGGGTTCTTTCGCTATTAAAGTATGTCCGCATACTGGACAAATCCAAATATAGCCATCTATTGGCATATCTTTACCTTCATCTACATATTTTTTGCCTCTTTGAATAATTTAGCATGTATCTTTTCAGCTTCTAATGCAAACCTAAAAGACATTTCTGCCTGTTTATCCTTTTGAAATTTAGCCAACTCAATATATGCTGGATACATCTGCTCTACTTCAAATTCTTCACCCATTATTGCTAATTCCAAATTTTTGGAAGTATTTCCTGGACCAAATGGGGCGTCTGCAACTACTTTCCTTCCTTCTTTTAATGAATCAAGCCTTGAAAAGTGATTTCTTGCATGAACTTGCTCGGCATAGGCTATTGCCTTAAAAAGTCTAGAAACATTCTTAAATCCTTCTTTTTCTGCTATTTCAGCAAAAATTAAATATCTCATATGGGCCATAGATTCACCGCCATAAGATGATTCCAACGCATTTTCAGTCATTTCAGGATGCTTAGACAATTTGTTCACCATATATGCAAAACAAATTGTAGTTAATAAAATTTTGTTTCTTAAAATTTAAAAGTCGACGTAAGAAAACTTTATTGATTTACTTAAATCATCTAATTTTCTCCAATCCTGATAAGATAATTTCCAGCCAACTGCTCCTGCATTTTCTATTGCCTGTTCTTTATTTTTTGCTCCAGGAATAGGTAGCACGTTTTTGCTATAATTTATCATCCAATTCAACGCTACTTGAGAAGGCGTTTTATTATATTTTTTAGCAATTTCTTTTATTTCATCGGCTAACCTTAAAATTTGCTTATAATTTTCAGGATAATAAACAGCATCATCCCTCCTTACATCTCTAAAATTGGAAACTTCGCTTAGAGAATACTTACCCAGTATAGCTGCTTTAGCCAATGGACTCCACGCAAGCATTGTTAGATCATTTAGTTCAACATATGGTATTATTTCTTTTTCCGCTTGTCTTTCAACAATATTATATCTATTTTCCATTATCTGTACATCATTTTTTGATAAACAATATCTAGCAGACTCTGCAAGCTCTACTGGATAATCGCTTAATCCAAGATATCTGACCTTACCCAATTCTACAAGCCTTTCAAATGCCTTCATATATTCACAGGTTGGATGGTTGTGCCAAACTGGAGGCCAATGAGCTAATAAAGCATCAATATAATCAGACTGTAGTCTTTGTAATGATCTATCAACTGCTTTGAATACATCATCATATGATAAAAACTGGCCAGGTATTTTTGTAACAATTAATATACTGCTCCTATTAATATTTAATTCTCTTAATGCTTTCCCCAAAAATGATTCACTCATTCCCCTTCCATAAACCATAGCTGTATCCAATAGATTTATTCCCAACTCTATTGATGATGATATAACCTGCTTTGCTATATTATAATCAGTTAATCCCCATGCATCACTAAATTGCCATGCACCCAATCCGATTTTAGAAACCTTTTCATTTGTCTTACCTAATTCCATGTATTCCAAATCTTTTCACCAACAATATATTATTAAAAAACATTTTAAAGATTAATATTTATTTAAAATTAAGATAATCTAACAACTTTATTTATTAAAGGATCAATACCTGTAACCTCAATTTTTATTAAATCATTATTTTTTAAATAATTGCCTTTAGCATGACCGACTCCTGCTGGGGTTCCAGTAAAAACCATGTCTCCTGGATATAACGTCATTAATCTAGATGCTTCAACAATTATATTTGCATAGTCAAATATCATATCATTAGGACAACCATGCTGTACTTCAATGCCATTTAAATAGGTTTTTAAGCAAACATTTTCAAGCTCTGAATAATCATCGATAATCTTAATATAAGGGCCTGTAGGAGCAAATGTGTCTAATCCCTTAGCTTGGCTCCAAGGTAGGCACTCGTTTTTTTCACCATATTGCAAATCTCTACCAGTTACATCATTTCCTGCTGTATATCCAATTATTGCTTCCTTAGCTTCTTTAATACTAGCATTTTTAACTTTTTTACCCATTAATAAAACTACCTCTCCTTCATAGTCTGGTTTTTTAACAAAAGACGGTATAATTATTTCATTATTATGGCCTATTAATGCACTTGGTGCCTTTAGGAAAAATGCAGGTTTATTACCATTTTTCATTTCCTTAGCATGTTCCTTAAAGTTTTTACCTATTCCTACAATTTTACTTGGAAATGGATTTGGAGGAGGTAAAATATCAGATAAATTTGCCTCGGGTTTATTGTCTAATACTAAATTTAATATAGTAGATAACTCATCTAATGAATAAGGCAATGATTGAAAAAATATCTTAGAAGTAAATATTGAGTTGTTTTTTGCATGTTTTTTAAGGCTAAAGAAATTATTATCATAAAAAACTGCTAAATAATAATCATTTCTATCTAAAGAGCCCAAATTTAATCGAATCTCTTTTTGCAATATAATCACCATCTTATATCTAATTAATAAGAAATATATGCATTACTACAATTTTATATCTAATTAATAAGAAATATATGCATTACTACAATTTTAAGAATTAAATATTTAATAAAATGCATTAAATTAAAAGTGTATTATTGTCTAATAATTGACTTTTATAAACCATAGAGGTTTTTATAAGGAAAAAGATTAATATTTTTTAAAAAAAGAATTATAATAAATGGTAACCAATATTGAAAACAACTACAAGCCTATCACTACATACAAAAATATTGACAAAGTTTAAGAAGAGAGGATAATAATATTGAAATTTTCAGATTTAATTTTTAATATAGAAAAAATCAATAAAAATACAATACCAAGTTTATACCTAATTTTAAATAATTATTCTGAAAACCATTTCAATAAACCCTTTCCATTACTTTTTATAGATTTTCCTATAAATGCATTTAAAATCTTGTGTCAAGTTTCATCTGAGTATAGTGCAAAAATAATAATTAAGTTATATTTAGAGGCATTAGGCCTAGACGATGATAAAGTTGAAAATTTGATAAAAAATCTCGAAAGTGGTAATGATAAAGAATTAAAGGAATTAATTTTAAAATTAACTAACTAAATCAAATTAAGTACATCATTATACTTACCAGTCAATATTTTCTTAGCCTCAGAGTCTATTAACCATGATATCCAAGTCACCTCCACTGGCCTAATGTTAATTTTTTTCAATAAATTTTCAACATCATATATATATTCTATTATATTATGTTTTATTATATTAGTTTTAGATTTGGAAAAAACATTATCTAAAAACTTTATAACTATTTTATCTGGCATTAATGTATCGATTCCCCCCATAATTCTCAAGTATTGAAATGTAACTATACCTACACCTTTTATTTTACTAATTTCTTCATTCTTGAATTTGTTTAAGCTAGATGTTTTTGCCCAATATATAAGTGTTTCTCTATCATCTTTATTCCTGTATTTTGAAAATACTTTACTAATATTTTTTGCTACTATCCATGATCTTTCGTTCTTCCAAACTTCTTTCAATTTTCCTAAGTCATAATTAGATAAGATATGAAAGTTTGTTATTTCATTTGTATCATAGAACTTTCTCTTAAACTTTAATATTGCTGGTATAACAGCGTTAAAATAATTTAGTCCAACACTTGTAAATGAAGCATCTAGTATCATTAAGATTCCAATCCCTTGCCATCTCATAGAGTTTAAGCTCCTTTCCACAAAATCATTTAACATGTATGCCTTTGATTTATAGTTCTCGATGATTTCTTTAATATCTTTTAATTTAGTATCATTGATCTCTTTTTCTTCCATTAATCTCCCCCAATAAAATCTCTATAATAAAACCTTTTCTTTTTAACTAAAATTTAAAGATAAATCTATTTATTTTTTAAAAAATTCAAATATCTTAGCAAATAATAAATCCCTAATATAAATATAAATACAGAAACTATATAATCAAACATAGAAAGCACATAATTATTTGTTCCAAAAAAATAACCTATTAATGAAAGAACTATATTCCATGGCAATGAACCAATAAATGTAAACAAAGCAAACTTAACTATGTTCATATTTGCAAATCCAGCAGGCAGAGAAATAACTGATCTAACAGCAGGCATTACTCTACCAGATAATATAACTGAAGAGCCATGCTTATTAAACAATTGATCCGCAGTTTCAACATATTTCTTTTTAAGTCCTAAGTATTTACTGGCAAAACTAATAAAGGGATTTCTAATATATTTCCCTATATAATATAATATTGTAGACCCAATGAGGTTTCCTATAGTTCCAGCTGTTATAATTGCAAGTAAATTTAAGTTGTTGGTTTTTACCATTATACCAGCTAATGGCATAACTATTTCGCTCGGAATAGGAATCAACGCACTTTCTGCTATCATTAGAGCTAAAATTCCGTAATAGCCACCCTTTATTAATATGTTAATGCTTAAATTTATAAAAAATTTTGTCAAATTGCCTCCTAAAAAACTATGATAAAAAATTATAAATATACCCAACAAAAAGAAAACTATTGATATTATCAAATTTGTTTTGTCTTTTTTCAATCATTTGCACCGTTTATTATTTATTTGCTCTGAGTTATTTTCTTTACTAGTTGACACTTTTTAGCAACTACCAACACTGGTATATTGGAAGGTACAACAACTTCATCAACTACTTTGATTGATCTTACCTTATTATTTATCGTATTAATATCTACATCTTGGGAAAATACTAGTTTTTTAATATTTGAAAAGACTATAGGCTTTTCAGCAGTTTCTAGGTCATTTTTTGTTACTGTTAGTTCATTAATATTGCTGACCAAATCAAAATCTGCTATACTTGTTATTAATTGTTTAAATGCATCGAATGGACCCTTTAATATTTTTGAACTAGTTTTGCTTACTTTATCAGTTATTTTTTGAGTAGCATCTTTACTTGCTTCGACTGTTACCAAAAACTGACCCATTGCCTGATTCATTAATTCTCCTACTGTAGTTCCTAGCTCCTTAGCTGTTTTTGAAAAACTTTCGTACAAATCCTCGTTAAGACCTCTTATTGTATATACTTTTTCCTGTTTCTTTTCTTGATTTTCTTGATTTTCTTGCACATTTGGATTCTCAGACATATTTTTCACCTATATAATACTTGTATTACAAAGCTTATAAGTATTTCTATCTTTAAAGCATAATAAACTTTTAAACTAAATTAAAATTTACAATATGGGGAAAAGCAATGTTATCTGATATAGTCTTATATACAATATTAGTATCTGGTTTATTTATGGGCATACTTATAAATTACAAAAGACTTGCTAATAATAAATTTAAAAAATCACTAAACCTATTAATAACCATATCAATATTTGATCTAATATTTTTTATGGCATTAACAGCTAGCAGTTACATAAGTGAATTCATATCTAATATGCAGGGATTATCACTTATATATTCTATAGCTCTGTATTCTGTTTTACCAGGTATATTTGGAGTATTGATTTCTAGACTAATGAATGGTGGGAGAAGTGGGAAAAAGAACTAACGAAATTTTACCGCCATTATTAATTTTTTTATTAGGTTTAATTATAGGGAAAATCATCAAGATAAATGCATTAATTGTTGAAAATATTGCCATAACATGGCTATACATATTGATAGGTTTGATAGGTATTGAAGTTGGTGTCTCAGGCAAAGAAATAATAAGATCTGCTATAAATGGAATTAAAGACGGTTTAAAGCTAACCATTTCAGTTTTAATTGGTGATATAATTGCTGCCCTAATATTATATAAGGTGCTTAACGAAAACATTAAATATGCTATAATAATTTCCTTAGGTTCTGGATGGTATTCATTAACAGGGCCATTTCTATCTATATATAATCCTTACTTTGGGATAATTGGATTTATATCAAATTTATTGAGAGAGGTTTACACATTATCATTATTTCCATTGCTATATCAATATTTTGACAATTCATCTATAGCCATGGGTGGTGCAACAACAATGGATACTACGCTAGGGATTATAATAAGGTATTCTGGCCTCAAAAATGGTTCATCGGCTCTGATTCAAGGACTGATAATAACAATAATTTTACCAATACTATTTCCATTAATCATTGGACTTCATTAACTTTTAATTTTATTTCGCTTATTTCATTTATAATCTCCTCAAATAACTCTTCTGATTGAGCGTATGATAACTTAATATCATATTTTTTATAAAAAAGAAAATATGATACAAGTCCTGTTATAATATCACCTGCTCCAGTCATATCTTTAACCGGGTTTCCTTTGGGCTTAATCTTAATAATTTTTTCTTTATTAATTATTATGGTATTTTTTAAACCAACAGTATATAAAATATATTCAGATTTATTTTTCAATCTGTTTAATATGGATTCAGGTTCATCGTCATTAGATAGATGCATTAGGTCTAAATAAGAATCAGGCAATTTATTATACCATTCTTTTATTGTCCTAGAATATCCTTGGGAATCAAGAACTAATGGTTTTTTTAATATAGAAAGCTTATCAATTGGATATTCATTATTAATTGGTGATACAATGATAAAATCATTTTCCATTTTATTAATAATATTAACTAAGTTGCCAACATTTATGCTTTTTATGTTACCAGTAAACAAAGTAAATCTTTTACCGTTATCATATTTATGAAGAAATATAGCCCCTTCATTTTCTTGTTGCTCCCCTAAGGTTTTAACTCCTATTTTTTCTTGGAGCTTAACTGTTTTCATTGTTTTTTTTCCTATTGGACCATAAAAATTTACATCGCAACCAATTTTTTTAAGAGCAAACCCCATAAATAAAGGTGGTCCACCGGCGCTTGTGATCCTTTTTTCATTAATCTCAATAACATCTATAGTTGGGGAAGATATTATAATTGCTTTGCACATAATCTTTACCTCTCTAATATTTTAATAAATGTTCAAATTTTATAACTATATGTTCTCATTATTATAAATACCATTGTATAAAAAGCTTGGTTTGCTTTTTAGCTCAATAAAATACATTTGAGCAATTCTTGCTAGCCTCTGTATTTTTATCCCATAATTGTTTGAAACTAATAGTAAAGCCTCTCCTCTTCCTTTATATCCTGGATCCCATAATGCGCAATTTAATGTAGCCCCCATTCTCAATAAAGAGCTTCTAGGTAAACAAAGTCCTATAGCATTATCCGGAATAGAAACAATATCAAAAAATCTTATTTTGTATTCCCCTTTTGCTAAGTTAAAATATTCATTGCTAGGTATTAGCTCTTCAACATTCGGTAGATCCCTATTATTAATTCCTAAGATTCCATTATTTTTGAATCTATATACAGAATCCAGCCTTAGGTCTATGCCAGCAGGTTGGATTTGACACTCATCCGCATCAGGAACAAAATATTTTGCATCTTTTCCTGTAAATGCCATGCAATAGCACCAAAAATTATATGATTTAGAAAACTAAAAAATTTTAATAGAATGGCACTATATCTAATCTCTGTCCATCTTTATTATATAAATATATTTTATCTTTTTCTTCATCTTGGGTTTTCCTATGAGATCCATCGCAGTAAGGTTTATTTTTTGAAAGACCGCAAGCACATATATGAATTTCTTTATCATTATCTAATTTTATTGCATATGGTTGGTTTCTCTCGTGCAAGATTATTCTAGCCATCTGTATTCACCAAATTTCCTTTATAATCAAAAACTTTAAAGTATTGTATATATTATGAATCTAGTGTTATTTTTAAATTATTTTATAATATGGGGTACAATGAATATGGCAAACATTAAGTTAAAGAAAACAATAATGGTTATAATTGTCTACAAATAATCTTTTTCCTAGCAAATTGTATTATTCCTATAAATACTCTTAAAACATGCGTTGTAATTAAAACTATTAAGCCTACAGTATAATATCAACCCCATTTAATTTCGTCATACTTGAGTAAAAATTGCTAAATCTAAGAGTTTTAGTGTTAACTATTGATTTGGACTGACTAATTGATTTATATTATAATGATATACATCATTATGAATTATAATTAATGCAAAACCAAATATTATTAATATGGCTGAAATTATAACGCCAATCCTCAATGCCCATCCAATAACATCTTCAAAAAAATCCTGATATTATACTTGCCAATACTAAAAAGGCAAAATATACAAGTTTCATCATTTAGGATTTAGCACCTCGCCACATTCAAGTATAAAAGGTATTTAAAAGTTAAATGACAAATTTATTGTATTAATTATATTATCTATTAAAAATTTATTTTTAACATTACTAAGTTCATTAATTTAACATTTTATAAGGATCAGTTATTATATTAAAAAGAGGGTAAAAATGGAGGAATCATTTCAAAATTTTATTGCCGATTTAATAGCAAGAAGAATATCAGGAGATATAGTTTACAGCAATAATCCTAATGTTGGTTTAAAAAAATGGAGGGACTATTTCGAAGTCTCACAGCTTGAAGTAGCTAGGATAATGGGGGTTTCTGCAAGTGTTATTAGCGATTATGAAAAAGGTAGAAGAGCGCCAGGGGCTAACTTTATAAAAAGATTTGTAAGAGCACTTTTAGTTATTGACCATCAAAGGGGATGGAAAAAGCTAGATGCTCTATCTAAGGCTTTAGGTATACCCAGAGGAGCAATAATAGATATGATGGAATTCAATGAGCCGTTGTCTATTGCAGATTTAATAGAATTAGTTGATGGAATTCTTTTGTCACCAGATTATTCAGATGCAATAAAGGCATACGGGTATACCTTAATAGATAGCATTAAAGCCATAGCAGAACTCAGTGGACCTCAGTTTTATTTTCTTTTAGGTTCAACGCCAGAAAGAGCTATTGTATTTTCTAATGTTGCTGCAGGTAGAAGCCCAATGGTAGCCGTTAGAGTTTCTTTAGTAAAACCTGGAATCATTATAATACATGGGCCCAGAAGATACATAGATCCATTAGCTATCGAATTGGCTAGACTAGAAGGCGTACCATTAATATTAAGCCTGGTCAAAGATATAGATCAATTAATAAAAAGACTAAGATCAAAAATCAGTTCTGAGGATTCTAACTTCCTTTCAGCCTTAGAATAGCTTCTGCAATATCTCCATTGGTCTCTCTTAACGCATTTCTAGCAGTTGCTTCATCAACCCCTGTTTGATCCATAACCAATTTAATATCTTCCTCACTTATTTCCATAATTGATTCTTTTTTTATTTCTTTATTTTCTTTATTTTCAACTTTTTTTGGTTCTCCTATTATATATAGCATTGTTGGCTGTCCTCTTGCTTTTATTATCATCACTTGCGGAGAATCGACTATATAAGTTGATCCATCTTCAGTATTTATAGAAATGTTTGTTGCCTTTAGCTCTTCCATTTCCATACCCATTCTTTTCATGGCTTTTTTTAGATCTTTAGGATTTACTCCCATCATATTTCTTCCACCACGTATATTTTATGTAGAAACAAGTAAATATATTATATTATTAAATATTAAGCCCAAACACACCAAACTAATATGAAAATCAAGAGGTTAGCAAATAAATGACAAAAATAAAAATACTAGGAAGTGGTAGAGAAGTTGGTAGAGCAGCTATAGCTATCGAAGATAAAGAAAAAAACGCTTTATTAGATTATGGGGTTAACTTTGATGGAAATGATAGACCAATTTTTCCTTTTCATATTAGGCCTAAAGATATAGATGTTATAGTATTAACACATAGCCATCTAGACCACATAGGAGCAGCTCCTACTTTATATATTTCTTTAATGCCTAAAATGACTGCAACCCCTTTAACTTTAGATATCAGCAAGATATTGCTTATGGATATGATTAAACTTAATGGACCTTATTTACCATTTGATGAACAAAGCGTTAATGATATGCTTGTTTATTCCGATACATTAAACTATGAAAAGACGGAAGAATATGGGAACTTTTTAATAACTTTAATGGATAGTGGTCATATACCAGGTAGTGCAAGCGTTTTAGTCGAAAGTAACAACCATAAGATATTATATACTGCAGATATTAATAATGTTGAGACTAAGCTCAAATACGGCCATAAACTTAATGGTGTTAAAGCAGATACATTAATTATAGAGTCTACATATTCTACATCAAATCATCCGCCAAGAGATGAAACAGAAAAAAGGTTTTACGACGATGTAACTGATGTAGTTGAAAAGGGTGGGATAGTTTTGGTACCTGCATTTGGGGTTTCAAGAGGTCAAGAAATAATGTCTGTTTTGGAGGAAAAAGGTTTTGGATACTCTGTCTGGATAGATGGCATGATAAGAGAAATAGCTGAGCTATATATAGCCCATAGCGATTATCTAAAAAATCCAAAGATATTGCTACGAGCATTACAAGAGCAAAGAATAGTTAAAGGATGGAGCGATAGAAGAAAAGCCTTAAAACAACCTGGAGTAATAATAGCAAGTGCTGGCATGATGAAAGGTGGGCCTAGTCAATATTATATGAAAAAAATTGCTAATAATAGCAAAGATGCAGTTTTTATGGTCAGTTTTCAAGCACCAAGAACTCCAGGTAGAAAAATACTAGAAGAAGGCATATTTGAAGATGGCAATACGAAGGTAAATGTTAAATCGAGAGTTGAATGGTTTGATTTTTCAAGCCATATCGATAGAAAAGGAATTATTGAAACTGTAAAGGAAATTTTGGGCATAGAAAAAATTATATTAGTTCATGGTGAATACGAAGGCCAGACAAGCTTAGCAAACGAAATTAAAGAAAAAACTGGCATAGAAGTTATTATACCATCAAACGGAGATGAAATTGTTTTAGATTAATTTTTAAGTTTTCTAAAACAAATAACAATTGATGAGGAATTTGCCGAGTACTGAGCTAAGGCTATGAAGAGCACAAATGTCTGATTTTATTTTAGATTATTAATAATATAATTGGCTATCTCCAAAAAACCCGATCCACCGGGTTTAGATGCTATGTATTTGACTAACCTTTTTACATAAGGTGATGCATCCCCTGGACATGCAGAAAACTTTGTACTTCTAAGCATATCTAAATCGTTTTCCCCATCTCCAACTGTTGCAATTTCTTCCATTTTAATCCCTAATAATTCTGTTGCAGACTTAACGCCAATGTATTTTCCCCCATTACTTGGTAAAATATGAATAGCATAACCACTCCACAAAACCTTGTATCCGTAAGGAATTGCATTTTTTTCTATATTATCTATGTATTCATTTACTTTATCATTTGTTATATTTTTCGGTATGAAAAAAGCCAAATCATGAAACCTAAAGTTATTTTGCCAGCTTTCGATTAACCCCATTTTTAAGGCCATATTTTTTAATTCAATAGGCAAAGTTTTATCGCATATATGATGGTATCCATGATAATAAACTACACAACCATTTTCAGCTATCGCGGGCCCTGTAGCACCTATATATCCTCTTAATCCTAATGTAACTGGTAAAGAGTTACCTGAAACTAATGATACTTTAATTCCATTGGACTCTAATAATCTAATACCATTAATAGCATCCGTGCTTATTCTCACATCTCCTCTCCTTATTGTTAATGTCCCATCAATATCTGTCGCTACTAATTTAATTGCCAATGTGTCTCCCTCCTAATTTATTTGCCTCTTCTAACCCTAAAGTAAAGGGTTTTTCGAGATCTAAAGGGTTAATGCTCTTTATATATGCTACTTTTCGTTATAATTATAATAATATATAGTATTTACTGTATTTCTTAAGTAAATTATTCAATTTTTTAATTAGTTTCATAAGATCTATGTAATTTAAAATAATGATAATTAATAAAAGAAGATTTTATTAAGAGTTGTTAGACTAGAAAGTACATTCATTTAACATACTTATATATGCGTCTATTAAAATTAAACAATGTATCTTCAAAATAATTTATGTTAAGTAGCATTAAGTGTTTATCCCGTATAATATAAAAAATAAAAATTATGAACTTAATAATCCCCATGGCAAGAATATAAAAACTGAAACTACAGCAACTATTATTGTTGATGGTATAAAGCCTATTATATTTAATGCACCATCACTACCTATATATGTCATAATTAATATGAATATAAGATAAACAACATACCATATAGATTTTTTAAAGTCTCCTTTAACTTTAAATATAAATCCGAATACAATAGAGGCAACAATTCCTATAGCAATTGCATATGGAACAGATGGCCATCCGCTCCAAAAAGCAATTAATGAAGCAGAAATAAAAGCCAAGCCACTCCATAGCCAACCAACAGGCAATCTATAATTATTTGGAGTTAATCCTTTCCTTCTAGCTGAAAGCATAGCAACTGGTAGAGTAGCAAAAGCTAGATAACCGCTAACTACGGCATCTTCCAATAAAGAATAAATTGCATGGACAGGTGCTGTTAGAAAAGTTAATATTGCGCCTATTATTGCAAATACTATCAAAGACCAATATGGTATAGCATATGTTTCGCTTACTTCCTTTAATTTTTCTGGCATATATCCAGATCT
>PNIA01000010.1 GCA_002877855.1 Caldisphaera sp. | reverse complement strand
TTGTAACTGGTACTACAGATGTAGTTGTAACTGGTACAGCCGATGTAGTTGTAACAGTAGTGGTTGTGGTAACTTTTCTTGTTGCATAATACCCAGCAACCGCTCCTAGTACGACAACTACAATAACAATACCAATGATGCCATACAATGCCCCTTTACTTATACCTCTCTCCTTTTCTTTCATATTCTAACACACCTTCTGCAAAAAATCTGTTTTATTATATAATAATAGGAGGTATTAAAGTATTCTCTTCTTAAAAATGTTTAATATTAATTAAAATAGTAATTAATTTCATTAAAAAAGATAAAATTTATAAAAATATATTAAAAAATTGAAATATTATTTTTAGATTTGAGTTAATCCTAACAATAAAAATAATAGTAAGTATTTATGGTATTTAAAAAACAAGAGGTATATACCCTTGAGAAAGCAGAAATGCAACTTTATTTCCTGCGTATATTACATCTATTCCCATTTGTGATGAAATTAAATTAAGATTATTTAAAAAATTATTTTGCTCTGCAATAAATTTGCATGCTACTGTTTTTTGATTGCTTACTATATTATAGTTTTTCAAAGCATCTAATAGCCTTTTATTACCAAGACTAAGTTCCTTTTCTATGGGTCCAAAGAATATAACTTTGACATCACTGGCCCATTTATATTTTAATGCGTTTGTTGCCCATAGAAGACCTGTTAATGCTTTATCTATATCGCTGCTTGAAATTATAACTAATGCCTTAATATTAGATATGTCCTTAGAGCTCAACAATTACACCCAATAATTGGTAAAATGGTAACCTTTTTAAATGCATGTTTAACATATAAATAAAAATTTAAATTTGTATTTATTAAAAATAATATTGTAATAATTTGTTTATATTTTTATATAGAAATTAATATAGTTTTAGTTATAGCTAATTATCTAACTAATTAGTATAATTAATATAATTAGAGCTTATTTTGCTTTTATAAATATAAGGCTATACTAAAGCAAATCGTTAATTAATTTTTTAGATTAAATGCTGGTTTATTTTGTAAATTATAATAAATATATATTATTTTATATATTAAGATGTAGTATTTGTAGATATCTTATTAACATTAGATAAATTCATTAATCTAAGCGATTGTCCTATTGCTTTAGCTATTGGAGCTATAAAGCTCATAAAAGCAACAAAATCTTGATCAGATATTAATCTTATAATATCAGCAGGGTTAGCATTTCTAAAACTTGTTAGTTTTTTTATGGTTTCGTTAAAAGAATTTACAAAGGTATTAATAAATTTAGCTATATTATCTAAAAAATCTATATTTAGCAACCCTTTAGCAATTTCAATAATTTTTCCTATAACACTCTTAATGTAATTTAAAAATTCAGTAAAGAGATGTAAAATGTTTTCAGTATTCAGTTGAGATGTTAGTTTTGTGATTAATTTGCTAAGTAGTTCTGATAAATGTTTAGAAGCATCTGCTAAATAGTTTATTATATTATTCTGCGAATCTATTAGTTTTATAATATTTTCTTTGTATGGATTATTTTCATCAATTGATTTCAATGAGTTAATTAATTCTGTAAAATTTTTTATCATTATTATAGTTGCTTGCGACATAAAAGAATTTAGAAAATATGCCGTATTAACTATTAGCTCGCCAGTTATTTCTATTAAATTAGTCATAGGACTTTCTAAATTACTTTTTTCACTATTTTTTATATCTATGTTGTTCAATCTGCGCACCAACTATATTTGCAGTTTCTATCTTTATAAGATATAAGGAAAAATTACTATAATCAATTTTTAAAAACAATGCATACATCTCTAATCAATTTCACCTACAATTTTGCTTAGATCATTTAAGATTGATTGTGGGGATCTAGACCTGAGCCACTAGTCTTTTTTATAGTTGCTTGTCATGACTCCTTTGAGCCCAATGGTGCCAGGCTCACATTTATTGCTCTTCATTACAACCTTTGGCAGAGCCACCATTGTGTGAGAAACTTGCTTACTAAAAAAGTAAACAAATATAATGGATTTTCTATGGTAATCAAAAAGATTTAGCCAATTTTATCAAGAATTTCATCAAAGCCTTGACTTTATCTCCCCACTATAAATGACAGTGTTTTCAGTTATAAAATCCTGTGAAATCCATAGGTTATGCAAAAAAGCACACATTTATTAACTTTTCTATTTAGCTTTAAACCCTTTATGTTTTATAAACTCTAGTTGTAAATTAAAATGTGGAAAAAAGAGGTAGAAGTATAGAAATCAAATATCAATAATGCATATCATAAGCAAAAAGGTGAAATACAATGAGAAATGATGGTTACGTTATAATGCTCTGTCCTAGGTGCAATGTTCCAATGGATTACCTATCAGAAACAGAAAAAATAACCAATGGTAATAATAAAATTTCAAAGGTTACTAGGTATTATAGATGTCCTGTTTGTGGAAGAAGGATAATAGATGAAACTTTGATTATAAAAGATAATGGAAACCAAATAATTATTGAATCCCATACTAATGGGGCAAGAAAAATATTAGAAAAACAGATAGCTAAAGCTTAAACTAAATTTATTTTTTCTATAAGTTCTTTTTTACAATCAATTATCTTAGTTTCTTTAATTATAGAATCAGAATACAATTTCCTTGCTATTTTTGATATTTTATCTGCCATATAGATTGGTTTAATTGAGTTATTATAAATCATAGATTTTGCTATGTTAAAACTATCCTCTAATGATATGTTGCTTCCAATACTTATGTATATCCTTTTGTTATTGATTAATAGAATTTTTCCTACGATTTTATCCTTATAAATTAATTCGTAATTATCGTTTCTTTTAACTTCATTGCCTACTAATCTTTTCTTTGCAATCCCTATGGTTGGTATATTAAATACAACTCCTATATGAGATGCAATTCCCGCAAAGCGGGGATGCGCATAGCCATGACCATCAACAAAAATTAGATCTGGTTTAGATCTCTTAATTAAATTTAATAAGGATGGAGTTAGCAAATACATTTCTCTAAATGCTAGCAGACCTGGGATGTATGGTATGCATACATGGCTTAATGTGGCAAAGCAATCTATTATATTAAATTCTGGATACCCGAAAGATACTGCTATTCCTATTCCTTTCCCTTCCTTATAGCCCCAATAAGATGCATCTACGGCAGCAATTATTTTTCCATTTAAATCGTTTAATTTTTTTCCATTAAAATTAATTTTTTTAGAAATTATTTCTTTCTGAATGTATATTGCTTTGTCTATGTTAAAGCTTTTTCTTATAGATTCACATTCTCCATCTGAAGACATATTTTATGCCTGTAATTAATTTGTTTTTATATATTTATTGGGTTTCTTCTATAACTTTTAATTTAAATGATTTTTCCTCCGGTTTTTTACCTAATTTAATTACAACAGAATCTATTCCATCGCCTGATGAAGAATCTCTTTCCATAGTAGTTTTTAATGCCTGTATAGCTATTTTTAGGGCATCATCAGTGCTAAGACCCTCGTTGTATTGGGATTCTAGTACTCCTAGCGCTGTTGTTCCTCCGCTTCCTACAGCCATGTATTTATCTTCGGTAATAGAGCCAAGCATATCCAATGTATATAGTTTTGGGGTATTGTCTTTATCAATACCACCAATAATAGATTCAATTAAAAATGGTAGCATCTTATAGGAATAAAGTATGTTGGAGAATAACTTAGAAATGGCATATAGGCTCATAGTAGTTTCATTTGTAATTTCGTAAAAACTTATTTCTGCATTCATTATTCTAATTAATCCGCTAACATCAGCATATAATCCAGTTAATGAGATGCCTGCTCTGTCGTTTAAAACATAAACCTTTTTTGCATTTCTGCTCATTATGAAGCTACCATAGGACATTCTTTTATCTGTAGCTAAAACTATTCCATCCTTTGCTCTAATTCCAACAGCTGTACCTTGCTCATATGAAATAGCCATATTATTTCACCTATCTCCAATTCTTGTATAGAGCCAGCCTTTAAAGGGCTTATGCTATATTTTTGTAATTTTATTTTACATTCTTAATAAAAATTAAAATTATTTAAAAGAAATAACTTAAAGCCTTTAAATAATAATATAAATAGGGGATGTAAAATGCAAGATGAAGCAATTAACAAGCCTATAGATCCTGATGAAATAGACGACGAAACTGGTGCCTTGCTTGTTAAAATAGCTAGGCAAAGCGTTGAATACTATTTTAAAAATAAAGCAATTATGTCAACGCCATCTTACATACCAAAAATTCTTCAAAGACCTGGAGCAGCATTTGTTACAATAGATACTTATTATTCTGAAAATCAGAGCAGTTTAAGAGGTTGTATAGGTTATATAGAGCCAATAAAGCCTTTAATAAATACAGTAATGGAAGTATCTCTAGAGGCAGCTTTTAATGATCCTAGATTTAATCCAATGGATGAAAGAGAGATAAACTTCGTTACATTTGAGGTTTCCGTTTTATCTAAGTTAGAAGCATCTCCTTCAGATAAAATTGGTAGACTAAACTTTATTGTTATAGGTAGAGATGGACTAGTTATTGAAAGAGGCTATAATAGAGGGCTTTTATTACCTCAGGTTCCAGTTGAAAATTTATGGGATAAAGAAACTTTTCTCTCAGAAACTTGTATAAAGGCTGGGCTATGGCCTGATTGTTGGTTAGATAATAAAACAAAGGTATACAGATACAGAGCTATGGCTTGGAAAGAAGTAAAGCCTAACGGTATCATAATAAGAAGAGATCTGGCAAAGGAATACGAAAAGTTAATTAATAAACATGAGAGTATATAAGACTCACTAAGTAATAAAAAATTGGAGGATCAAGGATGTCTATATCAGAAAAAATAAGAGAATATTTATCGGCATGGAAAAGAATAATACTTTTATCCAGAAGACCCGATGAAGAAGAATTTAACTTATTAACAAGACTAAGCTTATTAGGTTTTGTTATAGTCGGCGCTATAGGGTACATAATCCATCTAGTATATGTATTATTGGTTGCCTAGGTGGTAATATTTGGATTCACAAAACCAATATAAGGTCTATGCTATATCAGTTATTGGAGGATATGAAGAAAAGATTGCCATGGTTTTTGCAGAGAGAGCACAGGCATTAAAATTAAATGTAAAAAGTATAATATATTCAGAAGAATTAAAAGGAACAGTAATAGTAGAGGTAAGCAATCCAAAGGATTTATTTTATTTGATTAGAGGAGTAAAAAATGTAAAAAGAAGGAGACCTATAACCATTAATATACAAGAAGTCGTCAAGCTATTAAAACCCCCTATATCTTTGCCAACTCTTGAGAAAGGTCAGCTAATAGAAATCATTGGTGGTCCATTTAAAGGTATGAAAGGTCGCGTAGTTGAGATTTATTCTACTAGAAATGAGGCAGATATAACGCTTTTAGAAGGTGATTCAAAAATAGTAGTAACAATACCAATAGAGTATATTAAGGGGGCAGAAGAAAAATAATAAAATAATGATAAATTCTTATAAATACAAATAAACCATTAATGCTTTAAATTTTTCTATCTTACTTCTTTAAAGGCTGCTATTTGGGCTAAAGATTGGCAATAAATATTAGGTGGGATAAAATGTCTGGCTCATATGAAAGAGTACAAAAATATATTGATAATGTTGAGTTTGTAATGAAAGATTTAATAAATAAAAGAGAGGAATTAAAAAGAAAAGGATTAAATATTGATAATTTATTACAGAACATAAATGCATATCTTAATGATTCTAAGTATTATTTGAAAATTGATAAAATAGAAGATGCCTTTATCTCAATTTCATATGCTGAGGGATTAATAGATTCACTTAAATTTTTAAGTTTAATAGATATAAAATGGTCTAATGAAGAG
Source organism: Caldisphaera sp. (assembly GCA_002877855.1). The sequence goes on along the minus strand of PNIA01000010.1, from coordinate 28,003 downwards.
AAAGACTTAAAGAAGGTCTTCATAGCTGGTACATTTGATATTTTGCATCCCGGTCATATTAATTTATTGAGATTTGCCTCACAATTTGGTAAGGTATATGTGGTCATAGCTAGAGATAAAAATGCAGAAAAAGATAAAGGTAGACCCGTTATATTGGATGAAAAATCTAGGCTAGAGCTAATATCATCAATTAAATATACCTATGAAGCCATACTTGGGGATGAAAAGGATTATATTAAACCTATAGAAGAAATAAAGCCAGATATAATAGTTTTAGGTCCAGATCAACAAATTTCAGAAGAAAAGTTGGCACAAATAGTTGAAAGTAGAATAAATAAAAGACCAATTATTATAAGGTATAAAGAAAAAGAGGCCTTTTCTGGAGATTTAAGAGGTTCTACAGACATATTGTTAAAGGCTTGTGGATTACTAAAGCAAAATAAAAATATAGTTGTTAGTAAATCTTCATGATTGTTTCTATTTGTTTTTCATTGTATTTTTAGCTAATTTATTGACCATACTTTTAAATTTTAGTTTACAATTTAGGTGAAAAAGCAAGTCCAAATTTGCCTTTATTCAATCTCCACCTAGTATCTCGCCGGGCTCAGCGCTAATATCTATTTGGCTCATGAATTTTTCAAGCTCTCTTATGGAAACCATGCATATATAATTCCCGAGTTCATCAACTATAGGTAAGTGTCTAAACCCATAGTAGGCCATAGTTTTGATTGTTTTCAATACACTCCAATCAGGATTACCAGCAATAACATTTTTTGTCATAACTTCCTCGACTTTCGTTTCATCAGATTTCATTGATTTAAATAAAACTTTGTTTAAAAGATCTCTTTCGGTAAATATACCCAATATTTTACCCTCTTCATTAATTACAGCAACAGCACCAATTCCTGTTTCTGCCATTATATTTATTGCCTTTGTTACATTATCATTTGGATAAACTTTAGGTTGCAGACCCGTACATATTGTTATTACAGGAGGACCCTCATTTGCCAACCTTCTCACCAATATATATTTGTTGTTATTAGATCTTAAATAAATCTTTATGACTTGTTTATTAATTTAGAGTAAACATAATATTTATTCTAATAGATATTATAAGTTAAGGGGGTTAATTATGGAATGCGATCCAAAAAAAGAAGCTGCAAAAGGGGCTGTTGAATTAGTTAAAGATCTAATAAATAATTTTAACATGATAGGATTAGGCACGGGTAACACAATAAAATCTTTTATAGATGAAGCTAGATCTCTATTGTTTAATAAAAAAATAATTAGTTCTAGCAATTCTACAACAATCTATGTTTCCTCTCAAGGATTCGATGTAATAGAAATGCCTCTAAATGCCTTGGATTATTTATATATCGATGGAGCAGACGAGTTTACCAAAGAAGGAGATATGATAAAGGGTGGTGGGGGAGCCTTATTAGGAGAAAAAATATTGGCATTTTCTGGTAAAATTAATATATTTGTTGTTGGAGAAGATAAGTTAGTAAATAAGTTAGGAGAAAAAAGACCAGTGCCTATAGAGATAGTCCCAAAATCTTATCCTTATGTATTAAAAGTAATAAACTCATACAGGTTTAAATCAGAACTTAGACAGTCAAGTGGAAAGATTGGTCCTGTAATAAGTGATTGGGGCGGATTTCTATTAGATATTTCAACAGGTCCTATAGAAAATCCATATAAATTGAACAATATTTTAAAATCCATACCGGGTGTTATAGAAACAGGTATATTTTTAGGCTATGCAGATTATATTGTTGTTGGTAAGAAAGATTGTGGTTATTATGTCATTAAATCGAAAAGAAAAACTTAACTATGAGATAAATGAGGACACATTTAATAAATCATATCCAAGTAAGTGGGAAGAAAAGATAAGAGAGGAAGTATATTCAGATAAGTTCGTTTTGATTAACGAAAAACCTGAAATATGGGTTTATATGGGATCTCATGGAGATCATTTGCTTTTAGGAACGCAAAAATCAGCTATATATTGTAGCTGTAAAGGTTTTAGGATTAGCCTAGAAAGAAAAGATAATCAAGGGTGCTCTCATATATATGCATTAAACTTGTTAAAACCTGCTAAAAAATTTAGGAACATATCAAAAAAATTAAGTCAAGATGATCTTATTAAAATTATTGAAGAAATTATGGAGATAGATTATAGCTATTTACTAAGAACTAAATTACTAGAGGAATAATCTATTTATTATAAGATATTTTAAAATAATTAATATTGTTAAATCATTCTCGCGAATATTACTATGATTGCTATTACAACAGATATTATCATTAATGTCATCGGTGAAATTTCAATTTTACTATCATAATTTTCATAAAATGCAATTAATCCTGCAGATGACATTGGTGAGGTTTGCTTTTTCTTTGAAGATCTCTTTTTGGGCTTAGTAGACATTAATTCCACCATCTATATATTATGTACTTCAGTATTTATAAGCTATTAAGAGCTAAAAACTCTAAGCTTTTACTATAGTAAAAGATTATAGAGATGTAATCAAAATATTACTAATAATATTTAGCTCCTTTTATAGATTTTACCATTTCATATATCGATGTTGGATCCTTTTCAACAATAGTTCCATTAACTATGCCATCGGCTCCAGCTTTTATTATTTCTTTAGCTATTTCTGGAGAATTTATCCCACCACCTACTATTAGAAGACCATCAAATTCTACCTGATCTAAGACCTTTCTAACTAAAGTAATGGTTGATGCAGGAATTGGGTAAGGTGCCCCGCTTCCAGCTTCTAAATAAATTATTTTAGCTCCTAGCATAGCACCCGCAAGAGAGTAAGCAGCTGCTATATCACCTCTTTCATAGGGTATCGGTCTTGCTTTACCTATGTATCCGGCAGCACCTCCATGACCTATTATTATATAGGCTGTTGGAATTGTTTCGAGTCCCATTCTTAATATTATGGGCGCAGCCTGTGCTTGAACTCCACCAACATAATAGGGATCATCACTGTTTAAAAGTAGCATAAACAAAACCGCATCAGCACATGAGGTTAATCCATTTATATTACCTGGAAACAATATTACTGGAAGTCCCGATTCTTTCGATGATCTTACTAACTCTGATAATTGTGGTTCAAATACTCCTAAGGAACCCCCTATTAGTATTGCGTTAGATTCTGCTTCAGAAGCTTTTAATGAAATTCTTTTAGCTTCTTCGGGTGTAGTCTTATCTGGGTCTATTAAAGTTAGGTGTATTTTGTTTCTCTTATTTTCCATTAATTTTTTAAATGTTTTTTCTTTCAAAATTTCACCTTCTTTGGTTTATTCTTTAAATAACTAAACTAGGTAATATTTTTTCTAAATAAAGTTGTTAAATATAGCTTAGGATTCGGAATCAATTTCTTCCTGCCCCTCTTCTTCTTTCAGTTCAATCTTTTTTTCACATTCGTTAAGCTTATTTTCATAGCTTAAATCAACAACTTTATTATAAACATCTACTCTATCATAAATCTTAGGAACTTTCATTTCGCAATATAAATGGCAATTCCCACATTTAGCTATTGCCAACTTCTCATCCTCGTTGCCCTCAATTTTTTCAAAATCTATGGTTAAGGTAACTGCTCCACATCTTGGGCATTGGAAATATCTGCTTGGATGTCTTGGTTTTTTCGGTTTTAATGACTTCTTTCTCCTTCTTCTTGCCACCAATTGCACCTCTTAATATTTACGAATTTATTGTGGAAGGCGCAGTTTAAATTTGTGTATATTTTTTAAGATTTTTGTTTTAATTAAATTATTATTTATTTTTTAATAAATAATCAGATAGAGTCTTTTAGTAAATTTATTAAAATTTTATCATCTATGTTAGCTCCAAATAATCTATTTTTTAGTCTGTCTGCGACAACAGGATTTAGAAATGCCCTTCTAATAGCTTCTCTAAGCATATCCATGCCAAATCCATAATCGCTTAATTTCTTAGAGAATCCTAAAGATTCTTGGAAATTCTTTAATATCTTTGTTGTTTCATTGGGATCTGAGCTGGGCTTAAAATCAGGGTTAAAAATCCTTAGAAGTCTAGCAGAATCCATTGGTGAAGCTTTATGTATTAGTGGTGCCAGATTAGGTCCAATAATGGCTAAACCACAACCATGGGGTAGCGAAGGAACTAAACCACTCATTATATTTTCCAGTGCATGTATTATATTTGTTGGTGATATATCTATAGATACTCCTGCCATCATAGAAGCATAAAGCAAATAGTACCTGGCTTCAACATCATTCAAATTATTTATAGCTTTTGGTAAGTATTCGTATATTTGCTTTACAGCCTCTTCAGAAAATGCTTTAACCAATGGAGGGCTATTAGCTGTTGTTGTGGATTCATAAGCATGATAAAAGGCATCAAACGATGTGCATAGAACTTCTTCTTTTGGCATGGTCAAAGTATATTTAGGATCTTCAAATGCTGCTTTTGGATAGCAAACAGCGTTTCCTAGTTTATCACCTCTTTCTGTATCTGTTGTATTAGCGTATTTATTCACTTCACTACCAGTGCCATGGGTTAAGTTTACTGCAAAAACAGGAATTATTTTTTCTACCTTTCTTTTTCCATAAAGATAATCTGTAGCTTTACCACCATTAGATGCTATGGCTGATCCCAGTTTAGAAGTATCGATTATGCTTCCTCCTCCTATAGCTATTAGTGCTTCTGCCTTTGATAATAATATTGTTTTTGCTAACTCATCAGCTTGTGATGATAACGGATTCGGTGTAATTCTATCAAATATAGTATAAGTTATATTTAATTCTTTTAATATCTTTATTACATCATCTAGTGCTCCGCTAGCTTTTGCGGAATTTTTACCAGTTACAACTATTAAATTCTTATTTCCTTTTAGATAGTTGCTTAAATTGCTTATAGCTGAAGGTCCAAAATATATGTCATCATTACTGTATGTCCATACAAATTTTATCATATCTGTCTCACCTTCTCTTTTAACTTATTATTTGTTAGCGCTTATCTATATTTTTTAATAACCAGATATTATTACTTTATATTATTGTTCGATAAAGTTACCTTTATGTTTTAAATATTAAAAGAAAAATTCTGTTTATTAATAAATTAAAAATCTATCTAAAGAGCAAAGCCAACAAAGATTTAACTTAAAAACCCTTAATACAAGATTTAGATAAAAGGGAGCGGCGGTAGTCTAGCCTGGATTAGGACGCTGGCCCGCCACGCCAGAGGTCCCGGGTTCAAATCCCGGCCGCCGCATTTTATTTTGAAAAAATATATAAGATATAATCTTTTAAGATGCTTTATAAGCAATGAAGAGCATTATTAAAGCTCGATAAAATATTTACAAAAAAGAATAGGGAATAGAAAATGAAATGGATTAACCCAAGGATAGAATACATAGGTGATATAGCTATAATAAAGGTTCCATTTAATGTAATATATAAAAATGAGGATATATTATCTTTAGCAGAAGATATATTAAAGAAATATAAATTTATAAAATCTGTATGGCTTGCAGCTTCACCTGTTAAAGGTGAGTTAAAAATAAGGGATTTTATTCATTTATTGGGAGAAAATAGATCAACCACGATTTATAAGGAACATAATTGTTTATTTAGATTAGATATAAAGAAGGTCTTTATAACGCCTAGATTAAGTTATGAGCATTTAAGGATAGCAAATCTTGTGAAGGAAAACGAGAGAATAGTAAATATGTTTGCTGGTGTCGGCTTATTCTCTATAATTATAGCAAAAAAATCAAAGCCAAAGATTGTTCATAGCATTGATATAAATCCTGAAGCATATAATTACATGAAAGAAAACATAAACTTAAACAAGGTTAATGATATTGTAATACCATATGTTGGTGATGCAAAAGATGTTATTGAGGAAAATTTAATAGATTCTGCAGATAGAGTTTTAATGCCATTACCTGATTTAGCTTTGCCATATTTAAAATATGCTGTTCTTGCATTGAATAAGGAAGGATACATACATATTTATTTGCATATAAAGGCAAATAAGTTGCAAGATCCTATAACTATATCTAACGAACAAGTTATAAATGCTCTAAATAATTTTAACATAGAATATAAACTAATCAATTCAAAAATAGTGAGAACTGTTGGCCCAAGATTTTATCAGGTGGTTATAGATGTCTACGCAAAAAAACATTAAAGAAATTTTATTGCTAGAAAGAATCATTGGCTATCTAGATCCATTTGCTGAAGAGTACCTTATAAAATTAAATAATAATGAAATTTCCACATCGAGCAGTTGCATGGGAAGAATAACAGTAATTGAAGGTAAATGGCATTGGGAAAGAAATAGAGCCAGAATAGTCTTGAAATCTCATAAACCTATAACAATTTATGATTTATCAAATGTAATAGTTAGACCATTTGATAACTTGTGGTTAAAGGTTACAGGCCCAATTATACATTTAAAGACAAATAAAATTAGCTGCGCATTTTTAATTTTAGATTCAGCAAGAAAATCAGGCTTTAAGCACAGCGGAATTTTTTCAAATTCAAATGGCTTATATACTGTTGAATTGCTAAGTGCAATTCAAATAGCCATGCCATTAAAAATAAATAATACGTATACAATAAATCCAAGTTCATTAAATAACGTTATAGAAATTGCTAATAATGCTTTACTGGAAGGGCATAGAAGGTTAAACAAGTTGGTAGAATTAACAAGTGAAATTAATTGTTAGATCTTTTCTTGGACTCTACATTTCTTTTATAGGCTAATATCGGATGTTTAGCTCCGCAATCCATAGGACATAAATTTTTCTTTTTCATTACATCGCATCTGTAAGGATTTAAATTCTCCATGCCTAAAAATGAATTTGTAATTCTTTTTGATAAATTGTTTGATATTCCTAAAGAAGATTCCAAGACATTGCTTATTTCATCCTCGTCTACTCCTATAGATATTAGAAATGATATGTATAATAGTAACTTTTCATGATTTATATTACTTCCATTGTCTATTTCTTTTTTTATGGCCTTCATGCAAGGTGGAAAGCTGTTATAGTCCGTTTTTTCTCCTGTTGGTATTTTATTTTCAGCAATCTTAAGATATCTTGTTATATTATTTCCTAATTCTTTTAATTCTTCGTTGTTTATCTCAATATTGTTTGCAAATGATTTTATTTTAGTTATTATTGCTATTTCTAAAAAATCTTTAAGTAAGCTTTCATCTAGATATACATTGCCATTCATTAAAAAGGAATTCACTAATCTAAATTTACTTTCCTGGCCATTAACTGATATTCTTAAATAGCTATCTAATCTAACAGAATATTGCAATGTACGATATCTTACATTGCCTTGCTTTGTTCGTATCCAAGGGATTTTTATGGGCCTTTTTTCTATAATAACTCCTAATGACTTTGCTAGTGAAATTAATGTTTCTTCATCTTCATTGGCTATAAATGTGCTTGCTCTGTTTGCTTCCGCATTTGCAAATAAATTTAATGCTATTATGGAGTTTGTTGTTTTAATGCCTCCTAACGCTAAATAAAACGATAGGACTTCATCCTCAGTCGAATCTCCATTTTTTAAGGGACTAATTTTCTTAGTTATACCTTCTTCTAATCTTTTCTTAGTTATTCTTACTATCCTTTCATTTTCCATAAGAGATTCCAAGCTTATTTTATAGCCAAGATTGCTCTTAACGTATTCATCAAGCGATATTGCAAATGGGTACTTGCTATATGTAAGCATTTTTCTTCATATATAATATTTTGTTCAAGGTTTAAGAAAACTTCGGTTATTATAGTTATTTAATGACTATAAATATTAATATAGGAAAAATTATTTATTATTTTGGTGAGAAAGGTGACTTCTTATAGAGATCTTTCGGAAAGAATAGCAGATTGGGCTGTTAATTTATCATATGAAAAGCTACCCAAGGAGGTTATTGAGGAAACCAAAAAAAGGATTTTAGATACATTTGGTGTAGCAATAGGCGCATTTTATGAGAAGCCTGTAAGCATAGCAAGATGGCTGGCAGAATCATCATCAAGTTCTAGAATAGCAGCAACTATTTGGGGAACAGATAGAACAGCACCTGCAGATCATGCAGATTTTGCTAATGGGTGCGCCAATAGATATTTTGATTTTATGGATACCTATTTATCAAAAGAAGCATTACATCCAAGTGATAATATACCAGCTATCATAGCTGCCGCTGAGATAGCTAAGGCTGATGGGAAAAAAGTGATTGAAGGTATTGTTGCAGCATACGAAGTTACTGCTAGATTGGCAGATGCTTATAGCGTAAGAAGTAAAGGATGGGATCATGTGGTATATATAGCAATAGCTTCTGCTGTTGGTGCAGGAAAGGTTCTTGGGTTAAATAAAGAAGGGATTTTACAAGCAATAAATTTAGCAACAGTTAATGCAACTGCTTTAAGGCAGACAAGGGCTGGAGAGCTTAGCATGTGGAAAGGATGTGCAGCAGCAAACTCGTCTAGAAATGGTCTGTTTGCAGCTATCCTGGCCATGCAGGGTATGAAGGGTCCCTCACCTATCTTTTCTGGAGAATTTGGATTCTTTAGAGTTGCTCTAAATGGAGACAAGTTTGATATACCAAAAATGGGTGGAGAAAATGGAGAGCCATTTAAAATTTTAGAGACGAGTATAAAATATTGGCCTGTTGAATATCATGCTATGAGCGCTGTTGATGCAGCACTTAAAATAAAGGAAAAAGCTGGAAGCTTGACACCAAAGGACATTAAGAAAGTTGATGTAAAGACTTTCCAAGTTTCATATAATATAATTGTAAAGGATCCAGAAAAATGGGATCCGAAGACAAGAGAGACTGCAGATCATAGCCTACCATATATAATAGCTGTTGCACTTTTAGATGGGAATGTATGGTTAACAACATTTCATGAAGAAAGATACTTAGCTAAAGATGTTAGAGAAGTACTTTCAAAGATGAAAGTAGAGGTAGATCCCGAGCATGATAAATTCTATCCTACTGGGATTAAGAATACAATAAAGGTTGAGTTAAGTGATGGAAGAGTATTCGAAGAAAGCAGTACATACCCACCAGGTCATTTTAAAAATCCATTAAGCAGGGAAGGTGTTGTTAATAAATTCAAGAAGGTTACTGAAGGCAAGCTGTATGAAAATAATGTAAATAAGCTAATAGATATTGTATGGAATCTAGAAAATTGTATGAATATAAGTAAAGCTTTGGGTCTACTCAAAATTAAATCGTAATAAATATTATTGTTTTTATTTTAATAGCTTTTTATATCAAAAATTTTTCTAGCAAAATGTAAAATCTTGTTTTTAATTATATAAAAAAGAATTATAAGAATTAAGTAACTTAAATATTTATAGAGAGGATTTCTGATTACTTTTTTAAATGAAAGGTTGTTATTTAATGGATGAAAACTTCCTATTTAAAGATAATTTGTTCTTTATGAAATAGAAATTAGATTATTTACCTTTCTTACCTTGTTTTTTACCTCCTTTTGTAACTGTAGTTTCTATAGGTTTTGGTTTTAGTAAAAACCCTCCTCCAAGAACTCCTATTACAATACCTAATATAAATAATCCTATAGAGACTTCGCCGTTTTTATGCAGTCTGGTGGAATATTGACCTAATTGATAGCTAGTTTCATTATATCTAACCTGCCAATAACTTACTAGACCTTGTAATTCCCCTAGCCTAGTTGTTAAGTTATTAATAGTATTGTTTAGTGATGTAATCTTGCTTATATATGAGTTTATGTTGCTTTGATAATTTATAAGGTTTGTGATATTTTGATATATATTAGGATCTATTTGAGATACAATATCTAATGAATTTGTTAGACTAATAAGTTCTGGATTAAATGGTATTCCGTATAAATTAAAGGCAAGGCTGTATTGGTTTGGTTTGTTCAATGTAATATTTTGTATATCAACAATTAAATAAGAAACCCCTGTTTCTTGAGAAGTTCCATTTAAAAAGCCTTTAAAAAATTGTAAAGATGAAAATGTTGGTGTAACAAGATTTAGACCTACTATTTCATTATTTAAGGAATTTTCTGAACCTATTAATGTAACCTTACTTATGTTGTTTATAATAGTTGAACTATTTGAATTAATTGTATAACTTAATATACTATTTGAAATATATTGGCTGACAAAAGTCCAATTAGTTTTTGGTAAATTAACTCCTAAGCCTAAATATAAATCCTTTATAAAGGTTTCATTCTCATTAGAAATAAGGCTTAATTTATATGTTAAGTATGGGTAATAGGAGCTTGCAGTTATATAGACTTTAATAGAAATATTGTTTGTTAAATTCATAGGTGTTAACATTATTTCTGCAAAATTTGAACTCTTTTCTATCAAATATGCTTCCCATCGTTTATTATATAATTCCCCAGGTAATGTTGAATTAATAGATAATATTAAAGAGGGAACTTGATTGCTATTGCTGACCAATTGAACTTTACCATTTTGGGTGTTGATTAACCAACTTGATATGCTACCTCCTTTCAAAAGGTTTAATGTTATATTATAATAGTTATTTGTGATGGTAACAGTTGTGTTTGTTACAGTAACGCTTAATGAGGGAATTGATTGTGCATATGAAATGCTTCCCATTAAAGGGATTATAATAATTGCCAGCAGTATCAATGCTCGTATTTTCATACTTTCTGCCTCCTGACTTAGAAATTTTTAATTACTAATTTAAGCTTAATTGAATTGGACAGTGAAGAAAACATGTGCAATAATATATTTAAAGCTTCAGTATTTAGCGGAAAAAAAGAAGGAGAGTTCTTCGTTAGTATTTATGCAAAAAATTTTGAGATTGCTTTAGGTTTTATACCATATCCGGGAACACTTAATGCAAAATTATTAAGTAATTTTGAAGAGTTTGATCAATGCATTCTTAAAACAAAAAGCATTGTTGTAGATCCACCGAAAATACCTGGTATGAAATTAGGTAAGGTGATCGCATATCCAATATTTCTATTTAATTCAATAAAGGCATACGTTGTTAGACCAGAGATCACAATATATAGAAAAGACATTGTTGAAATTATTTCAGATAAGAAATTGAGAGACGAGCTTAATTTAGTGGATGGATCGATAATTGATATAAGCCTGCAAGAGGAAGAACTCCTTTAGGTATAAGAGATATAAATACGAATGGCTTAAAGAGAATATTTTAATACTTTCTTTAGAGAATATAATATATGGTGAAAAATTTGGATTTTGATTTATCGGTAGATGAGAAGCTGTTTAAAGAATCCGTTCATGAATTCTTGTCTAAAACATTAAATCCTCATTGGATAAAAATGGATAGTGAAAAACGAATTCCAACAGAAATTATAAATAAAATGGGAGAGCAAGGTTTGTTTGCAATTCCAGTTCCGGAAGAATATGGAGGCCAAGGAGGTAATTTTGTCTTGGCCGCCTTAGCTGTTGAAGAAGTTGCATATAATGATCCAGCTGTTGCAACTGCTGTATTTACATTGCTAAATAATAGTTGGCCTTTATTGTTATATCAATTCGGTAAAGAAGAGGCTAAACAAGAAATACTACCATTAGTCGGCAAAGGAAGAGGGTTTTTTGGTATTGCCTCTACAGAGTCAAGCGGAGGAAGTGATGTAGCAGGAGAAAGGACTTTAGCTAAAAAAGAAGGAAACTTGTATAAATTAAATGGTGAAAAAATTTATATTAGCGGAGTAAGAGAAGCCATAGAGCAATTAGAATTAGGAAGCTGGTTTTTAATAGCAAGAACAGGTAAGCCTGAAGATAAGCATAGAGGTTTGACCTCTTTTGCATTTATAGGCAATAAAAATGGGAAAAAAGCCCAAGGATTGGATTATTCTATTTTAAACACTATTGGTAGGCATGCAATCTCTACGGGTATGTTGAGATTTAATGATACTCCTGTTGAGCAAAAATATATAATAGGAGATGAAAATAAAGGCTATTATTTGGCCATGCAAGGCTTTTCTATGGCAAGAGTTTTGGTAAGCGCTGCAAACATAGGAGCGGCTCAATGGGCATTAGAACAAGCAGTTCAATATTCAAGGGAAAGGAGAATGTTTGGGGATAAACCAATAGCATCATTTCAAGGAGTAAGTTTTCCCATCGCTGAAATAGCTGCTAAATTAGAATCTACCAGATTATTGATTTATAAATCTGCTCAACTTGCTGATAAAATATTTATTAAAAAAGAACCTGGCTTCAGGCCTCAAGATTTAAATTATTGGGCGTCAGCATCTAAAATTATGGCTATAGAAACAGCTTTTGCCTCTATAGAAACTGCCATGAAAACGCTTGGAGGATATTCATATACAGAAGAGGCAAATGTATTTAGGAATTTGCTAGGGATATTGTCTTATCTAGTAGGTGCTGAAGGTTCTCAAAACATAATGAGATACATTGTTGCAAGAGAAGTAATAGGAAGGGATTATGTAAAGGGAGAATAAATACTTATTTGCAATAAGATTTCGTTAATTCATCTATAATATCCTTGCATTTTTCTATTTTTTCTTTTGCATATGTTGATCCATGCTCAGATGCTTCTTTAAGCCCTTCTAATGCTTTGCATATCAATTGGTTCAAAGAGATTTTAAATAACTTTATATCATTATCTTTAATTTTTAATTGGGTTGTTTGAAAAAATGGTAGATAATCATTTATAGAATATGACCTTATGAAAATTCCATCCGAATTCAATATCAATTTTTTATTGCTTCCTATATTATGCGATACTTCATATTCCCCTGCTGGTGGTGCTAAGCATATAGCTAGCTCAATATCTGATTTTTTATCACATGGGCATTTCACACTTGACACCTATTTTTTTGTTTATATTTTAAGGTTTATTAAAATGGAGTTAATAAGAATGGTTTAATCAAATCGAAGCCATTTTATAAATATTTATAAAAATAAATAATTAATATAGTTTAACTTTTTATACTTCATTCATATTATTGATCTTGGAATTAAATAGTATATGGCCTGCTCAGCTCATATATGAGTAAACTTTAGATTAAAAAACCAGAAATGATAACGATCATTTTTCTTATATTCGTCGATTGTCTATTCTTATGTAGGCAAATGACGATATATTTTTATAGGGAGAAAACAAAAGTTATGGGCGAAGGTGTTAGTATTTGGTTAGTCCAAAAGCAGGCATTCATGGCTGGGGAGTTTATGTACCAATCTATAGATTGCCATTATTTGAAATAGCAAGAGTATGGGGATGGCATCAGGACCAATATAAAGGGTTGGCTGTTGATGAAAAATCGGTTGCTGGTCCTGACGAAGATTCTGTAACTATGGGATATGAAGCTGCAAGCAATGCAATACAAAGAGCAAAAATACCATCTAATAAAATTGGCGCAATATTTTTTGGGACTGAATCAAAGCCGTATGCGGTAAAGCCAAGTGCAACAATAATAGGAGAAGCCTTGGGCATAACTCCATATACAATGGCAAGTGATCTTGAGTTTGCTTGCAGAGCTGCGAGTGAAGGTATGAGATCATTAATAGGAATGGTAAGTTCCAATTTGATAGAATATGGTCTAGTTATTGGTAGCGATACAGCACAATCTAATCCAGGGGATGTTCTTGAATTCACTGCCTCTAGCGGTGCTGCCGCTTTTATAATTGGACCTACAAAGAATGCTGCCGCAGTTATAGAAGACTCGACCAGTTTTATTACAGACACGCCAGATTTTTGGAGAAGAGCTTCACAGCCTTATCCCTTGCATGGCGAAGGATTCACTGGGGAGCCTGCATATTTCTACCATATTGAAAATTCTGTGAAAATATTGCTTGAAAGAAATGGATTGACGCCAAAAGACTTTGATTATGTTATATTTCATCAGCCAAACGGTAAATTCCCTGTTAAAGTAGGTACGGATCTAGGATTTAATATCGATCAAATCAAGGAAGGATTAGTGACGCCTATGATAGGTAATACTTATAATGGGAGTGCTTTAATTGGTTTAGCAAAGGTATTGGATAAGGCAAAGGCAGGACAAAGAATATTAATGGCACCATTTGGTAGTGGGGCTGGAAGCGATGCCTATTATATTACAACAACTGATATAGTTGAAGAAAGAAAAGGCTTGGCACCTATGGTAGAAGACTATTTAAATAGAAAGGTTTTGATAGACTATGCAACATATGCGAAGAGTAGGTCTATTATTCATGTAATTAAATAAGGTGATATAATAATGGTAGTATACATTGAAGGAGTGGGAATGACAAAAATTGATAGACATTACGACCTCAGCTTAAAAGATTTAGCAGCGACGGCTGCTTTTAAGGCTATAGATCAGTCTGGAGGTATTGATGGTATAGATTTCTTGGTTTTTTCAAACAGTTTAGCTCCTTTACAAGATAGCCAGCTTGATATAGCAGGTTATATTTCGACATCTTTGGGACTTAAAGGTATAAGGGCATTAAATATAGAAGCGGGAGAGGCTAGCGGTTTAGCTGCTATATCAGTTGCCAAGTCTATTTTAGAATCAAACCAGGCAGATAAGGTACTTGTTGTAGGGGGTGAAAAATTAACAGAATTTGTAACTTCAAAGACATACAGGCATTTACAAATGGTCTATGATTCTGATACAAGGTCTTTTTATAACTCAGGATTCGCTGGAGACGCTGCATTAATAATGAGATTATATATGGATACATATAATGTAGATAGAGAAATAATGTCTTACTGGCCAGCATTAATGCATTCTCATGCAAAAGAAAATCCATATGCAATGTTGAATTTTGCAATTAAACCAGAAAAAGTTTCAAAATCCCAAGTGCTGGCTGATCCTATTACATTATTAGATGCCTATCCCTTGGGAGATGGTGCTGCCGCATTGGTTTTATCAACCAAAGATATTGTAAAATCACCCTTAGCAAAAATTACTGCTATTGAGTCATCAACTGGTTATGGATCTTTCGAGCTTTCAGAAGACCCCCTAGTCTTGGATTCATTAATAGAGGCTTATAGAAGACTTTCTTCTATAGTAGATACTTCAAACATTGATTTTATTGAGATACATGACTCGTTCACGATTACAGCCCTTATGATACTTGAATCAATAGGATTGGCTAATCGTGGCAAAGCGGCCGAACTAGTGGCTCAGGGATATTTTAGTGCTGGAGGTAAAGGACCTATGGCTAATCCAAGCGGTGGATTAAAAGCAAGGGGGCATCCATTAGGAGCAACTGGTATATATCAGGTTGCTGAGTCTGCTCTTCAAGTTTCAAACAGTTTTCCAGGAGTTAAAGTAGCAAATGCTAGGAAGGGACTTGTAGTTTCATTAAATGGATTTGGTTCTAATGCTTATGTATCGTTAATAGAGAGGGTGTAAATAATGTCAATGGATTTATCTATTTCGAGGTTTTGGAGAAAAAAGAGTATAATTTATAAACTATATGGTGCTAAATGCAAGTCTTGCGGCAGGGTTCATTACCCACCAAAAAATGCATGCCCATATTGCGGAAGTAGAGATCTAGAGCTTGTGGAATTACCGAAAAAAGGAAAGCTATTATCATTTTCTACTGTATATGCGGTTCCTGATGGTGCTAGGTTGCAGTCTCCAGTCTACATTGGATTTATAGATCTTGGTCTAACTAGGGTCGTTGCAGAGTTAACAGATGTAGTCAACTCAAATTCATTAAAAAAAGATATGGAAGTAGAGGCTGTTTTAAGAAAATCACAAGAAGATAGAGATGCTGGTTTAATATATTATGTACTAAAGTTCAGACCATCTATGGGTGCAAAAATAGATGAGCGAAAGTATTGATGAATTAATTGAAAAGCTGCTAAAAGGAGAGATAAGTATAAGCAAATTAGATCAAATATTGGATGCAAATCTGGCTGCATTGGCTAGAAGACTATTTTTAGAAAAGAAATTTAATGTAAAATTAACAGCAATTGCTTCTACTCTATTAGATTTTAAGGATATAGTTAGTCATAATATAGAAAATCCGATAGGTGCTGTTCAAATACCATTGGGTGTTGTTGGTCCGTTAAAAATTGATGGAGATTTTGCTAAAGGAGAATATTATGTACCAATGGCAACAACCGAAGGTGCATTGGTAGCAGGGGTTAATAGAGGAGTTAAGTTGCTTACATTAAGCGGAGGAGCAAAGGCTAAGGTAATTTACGATGGTATGGCAAGAGCACCATTAATATGGACTCCCAGTGTTAATGATGCAGTAAATCTTTCAGATTGGTTAAAAAATCATATTAATGAGATTAAGGAATCGGTAAAGCATGTGACAAAGCATGGGGAATTAAAGGAATTACAAATTTTTATTGTGGGCAATATGGTATGGCCAAGATTTGTTTTTTCAACAGGTGATGCTATGGGAATGAACATGGCAACTATAGCTAGCGACAATATTTGTAAATATATAGAAAATAACTATAAAGGAGATTATAGGTGTATCAGTGTAAGTGGTAATTTATGTGTAGATAAAAAGCCGAATTATTTAAATAAAATTTTAGGAAGAGGTAAATACGTAATTGCAGAGGCTGTTATAAAGGAAGAGGTTCTAAAAAAAGTTATGAGAACAACTTCTTATGATATTGATTATATAAATAAATCAAAGAATTTATTGGGAAATGCAGTTGCCGGTAGTTTGAGTTATAATGCGCATGTTGCTAATATAGTAGCAGCAATCTTTGCTGCTACTGGCCAAGATATAGCACAAGTGGTTGAAAGTAGTATGAGCTATGTTTGGACTGAAACCAGAGGTCAAGATCTCTATATATCAACTACTTTAACTAGCTTGGAAGTAGGCACTGTAGGAGGAGGTACATGGCTCCCAACGCAAAAGGAAGCCTTGGATTTATTGGGGGTCTCGGGAGGAGGAAACCCGTCAGGAATAAATTCATTGAAGTTGGCTGAAATAATTGCATCAATGGCCTTAGCTGGAGAATTGAATTTATTGGCAGCTCAAGCAACCGGAGAATTAGCATCTGCACATGAAAAACTTGGAAGAGGTGGCAAAAAGTAGGAAATTGATTTTTCTATTTTTACAAAATTTATAGACAATAAAAATTCTAAATATGAATTAAAAAAGTATAATAATGTAAAAATTAAAAATCTTTTTAATAATTTTGCAAACAGTATAATAAATAGAGATTTAACCCTATAGATCTTGAAAAACTCTTGTGCTTTAAAGAGTGGGGGTCAATAAAGTTGGTAAGGAATGAGATATTTAATTTTAAAAATAGAGCAATCGTAGAAACAGAAGATATCATATTGCCAAATAATAACAATCTAAAGTTATTTAGATTAAGATTTCTCCCTTTCACTGTATCAATTTTGCCTTTATTTACTAAGCAAAAATCTGTTGTTTTAATAAAACAATACAGACCTGCAATAAATAAGTATATAATTGAAGTTCCCGCTGGTGTAGCTGAAAAAAATGAAATACCAGAAGAAGTAGCTAAAAGAGAGTTAAAAGAGGAAACCGGATTGTTGGCTAAAAGTTTAATTCAAGCCGCTAAAGGATACGTATCTCCTGGATATTCAACGGAATATATGTATTATTATGTAGCATTAGACCCAGATATAGGCTTAGCTTCTCCAGAAAGCACGGAAATAATAGAACCTATTAAGCTGAAACTAGATGAAGCAATAAAATTAATAGAAAGAGGAGAAATAGAGGATTCAAAAACTATATTGTTGCTTTTTTATGCTAAAAATAACATTAGCACTTTAAGCCAAGCGATCTAGCACAAATAGATGTGCTATTAACTACCTTTCTAAGAACTTCATCTATTTTATTTGAAGCATTTATTATTATAGAACTATTATTAGAAATTTGTTTATCTTCTAGAGGGACTTCAAATTTGTTATTTTCAACGCTTATTAGCAATTTTATGCTATCAGAATAAATTTTTATATTTTTTGTACCAACTTCAAAGTAATTTTGAGAAATAGTTGCCCCAAAAGAATTATTTCCTATTTTCCAAATTTTTTTGTTTTCTGAATTTAACGTATACGTATTTCCACAACTGCTTTTGCAAATGTTTATATTATCCGTTTTAGTACATAAATTTTTGTTATTTCCAATGCATTCAACAAGCCTTGATATATCGTTTATACGATTTACTAGATCTATTATAGATATTAATGATGTAGCAGCAGATGCGCTAGCACCACCTTTTTTTGACATAGATTTTATGAGAGATTCTATTTTCGACATATATTGCATTGATGACATTTCTTTCACCTTTGATCCAGTTAATTTTGTATGAATTAGATTTTTAAACTCTAATGTTAATCATCGAATTTTATTCTTTATTTATTATAAGATAAACCATAAACTTATTCTATGAAAATATTATTTAAAAAATATTACAAATTCAGTAATATAATATATTAACTTTTTTAATTTCAATAAGTTTTGAAGAACTGAAAGGTAATTAGCTATGGACTATGTCTCAATAGTAGATTTGGGGTCTCAATATGCACATCTAATACATAAGAGACTTTCGTATTTAAACATAGATTCTATTTTAACAACAGAATTCGATGAAAATGTATATAGGGCAAAGGCCGTAATAGTATCAGGTAGTCCGATGAGTGCATTAAAAGATAATGTAAAAGATATAGAAATTAATATAAGAAATATAGTTAATAGTGGAAAGCCTTTTTTAGGTATATGCTTTGGTCATCAAATGCTTTCCATTGCTTATGGAGGTAAAATGGTATCTGATAGAGCTGAATATGGAAGAACTAAGATAAATATAGTTTCAAAAAATAGCATTTTAGAGGGTCTAGACAACAATGAAGAGGTATGGATGAGTCATAGCGATTGTGTTATAGATCCAGGGAATGGAATTACTAATGCTATATCAGAGAGGGGATGTATTTCTGCTATTGAAATACCAAATAAAATTGCATATGGAGTTCAGTTTCATCCTGAAGTAACTCATACTAGGAAAGGATTACAGATATTTAAAAATTTCTTAGAAATAGCTGGATTTAAGTATAAGGAAATATCTATTTATGAAAAAGTATCTAATTATTATGCATATATTTTAGATGAAATAAAATCAAATTACCATGGTGGTAAGATAATTTCTGCTGTGAGTGGTGGGATAGACTCTACAGTTTCAACCTATATAGTAATGAAGGCCGTTGGATACAAAAATATCATACCAGTATTAATAGATCATGGATTATTTAGAGAAAACGAGGTAGACGAAGTCATATCGTATTTAAGAAAGGTAGGTATAGATCCAATATATATCAATGCTAAACAGGATTTTATTTCTAAGCTAGAAGGAATTTTAAGTTGTGAAGAAAAGAGAAAAATCATAGGAGAACTTTTTGCACAAAAGCTTTTTGATATAATTAAGCAAGAAAATGCTGATTATTTAATACAAGGTACGGCATATCCAGATGTTATAGAAAGTGGGAAAACAAAGCACTCGCAAAAAATAAAGTCACATCACAATGTTGGAGGACTTCCCGAATGGTTTAATATTAAAATTATTGAACCATTAAGAGGATTATATAAAGATGAAATCAGAGAATTAGGTAAAATTATTGGTCTTCCTGAAGAGATTTTAAAAAGACAGCCATTCCCTGGACCGGGATTAGCAGTTAGAATTATAGGTAATTTTTCAAGAGAAAAATTAGAAGCAGTTAGAAAAGCTGACAAAATATTGGCCGATATTCTTAAAAGAGAAGGAATTTATTCGCATTTATGGCAATCTATTGCAACTATATCAGACTCATGGGTGGGAGTAAAAGGGGATGAAAGAGAAGAAGGTTATATTATAAACATAAGACTGATTTTAAGTGAAGATGGAATGACTGCCGACTACTATTTGCCACAAAAAAATTTGTTGGATGAAATATCAAACAGAATAACTAATGAAGTTAAAAATGTAAGTGCTGTGGGTTTTATAACATCTACTAAACCCCCTGCTACCATAGAGCCTTGTTAAACTATTTCGGATTAGGGATTTCTTCTATTTCAGTAGTTTTATAGGATAATAATGGACTTATTATCTTACCCCCCATTACATCTACTAAACCCCTATCCGTTATCCTCAATTCTGGTATAACTGGTAATGATATTAATCCTAACGTCATAAAAATACTGTTTAGAGATGTGCCTGCAGTGCTTAGGGATTCTTCTAACTGTTTAGCTTGTCTATAAACAGATTCGTAGTTTTGATCACTAAATAGGCCCGCAATAGGTAATTTAACCATAGATATTAACTTACCTTTATCTACATAAGCTATTCCTCCATTAGAATCAATCACATATTTAGCTGCAGTTATCATATCCTTTGGATCATATCCTGCTATGATTAAATTGTGCGTATCATGGGCTATAGTTTGCGCAATAGCTCCACTTTTTATTTCTAAATTTTCGACAAATCCTTTTCCAATATTTCCGGTTTTATGATGTCTATCAATAACAGCTATATGCATAACATTTCTATTAGATCTAACAAATCCCTTTTTTATAGGTAAATTTTCTATTACTTTTTTTGTTAATGAACTACCTGGAATAGCCTTTATAACATATACGTCTGCATTACCTTCCTCTATGCTTGTTTTAATCAAAATATCTTCTTCATTAAATTGTTTAATATTCATAGTAGATTTAGAAAATGCTGGGTAGCTAAAATTACCCTCATTAAATAAAATTTTACCCTCATTAAATAAAATTTTACCATTTACCATAGTTTTTAGTACTTTTATATGATCAATGCTATTTGAAATTACTAGATCAGCATACCTACCAGGGGCTATTATTCCAACTTTATCGTCTATCTTTAGATGCTCTGCAGGATTTATTGTAGCCATTTGTATCGCCTTAATTGGATCAACCCCTAAATCTATAGATTGATTAATTATATAATCTATGTGGCCTTTTTCTACCAAATCAACAACATTAAGATCATCAGCAACAAAAATCAATCTTCTTGAATCTATGTGGTAATCTGTTATCGCCTTTATTAGATCTCTTAAATTTTTCCAAGCGCTTCCTTCACGGATAAATATATACATCCCTTTTCTTGCTTTTTCTAACAATTCTTCCACGATACTTGATTCATGATCACTAGATATACCTGTTAAAATATAGCTATCCAGGCCTTCCTCTGTTAAAAATGGTGCGTGTCCTTCTATTATTTTATTAAAGTTATGTGCTAATTCTATCTTTTCTAGTGTGTTGTTTGATCCTTCTATAACACTATTAAAATCCATAACTTCTCCTAATCCAATTACTTTGTCATAAGTAAATAATCTCTTGATATCGTTATTGTTAATTGTTTTAGCACCGCTGTCAAGCCCTTTGCTATGCTCTACTGCAGGAACGCAACTAGGAGCTTCAAAAAATATTCTGGGTAATGCATATTTGCTTTCTTCAATAAACAGCTCAACTCCTTTTAATCCTAAAACATTTCCAATCTCATGTGGATCAGCTATTAATGTTGTTACACCATGAATTATTTCAAGCTTGCCAAATTCTTTCACACTTAAAAGGCTTGATTCTATGTGGATATGATTTTCAATAAATCCTGGCATAACATAGCTATTTTTTGCATTGATAATGTTTGTTTCATTACCTTTATACAAGGATATCAATTCATCCCTACTTTCTGTAATTCTTACTATATATCCCTTATAAATCATTATAGATTTGTTTTCTAATATTTCTCCAGTAGTAACGCTGACCATATTGGCATTGTTAATGATAGTCTCTGCCTTTATTTTACCTTGCGATGCATTTAATAATTCTTTTAATAATGTTAACGTCAATATCAATTCACTCCTTATTATTTGTAATATTAAGTAAAAATCGAGGTAAATATATTTTTCTTTTATAATAATATTTTTGTTTTGGAATGTAAAAAATTAGATTGGTTTTTCTCCTAGGTTTCTCATTAAAAGTCTTGAGGCTATTATTAATGGATCCCATGTAGGGCTTAAGGTAGGCTGATATGCTATATCATCGTTAAATAAATCCCATACAGTTGCTTTTTTAGTCAACAATGAAGCAACTACGTTAATACGCCAAAAAATCGATTCTCCTGGACCAACAGCTTGAGCTCCCAACAATCTACCTGTCTTCTCATCGGCTATCACCTTTAAATAAATTTTATTTTCTCCCCCTGGTATGTAATGAGCCTTGATTCCAGCATTAAGAGATGTTTCAATTGCCTTGAATCCATTTTTTTCTGCTTCTGATTTACTTAATCCTGTTTTTGCAGCAACTAAGTCAAAAACTTTAAGTGCTGAGGATCCAACGCTTCCTTCAAATATTGATTCTACTCCACCCAAATTGCTTCCTGCTACATGACCCATTTTGTTTGCAATTTGAGCAAAAGGTCTCCACACATATTTACCAGTTACTAAATCTAAATGCTCAGCTACATCTCCTACAGCGTATATATCTGGGTTGCTACTTGTAACTTTTTCATCAACTATAACACCTCCGTTAGAACCTAAATTTAGTTTTGCCATTTTTGCTAATTCATTGTTAGGCTCTATGCCAATACCTATTATAAACATATCACCATCAAATTGTCCTTTTTGAGTTCTTACTTGTAGTACTGTGTTATCTTTAATATCAAAAGATTCTATAGGTGCATTTTTAACTACTTCTACTCCTTTTAAGCTCAATTCTTTTTCTATTAAATCAGCAAGATCAGGATCTAACATTTTTCGTAATATTTGATTTGAGTGTGTTATTATTGTTACTTTTAAGCCTAAATTAACTAGGTTTTCAGCCATTTCTAGGTTAACATAGCCTGCTCCAATCAATATAACTTTTTTACCTTTATCGAGAGAAAATGCATATTTCTTTATCTTATCACCCGAATCAAGGTGAGTTATGTAAAAAATATTTTTAGCACCTAATACTTCTGGCCATATTTTGCTTGCTATAGATTTAGCACCAGTTGCTAAAATCAATTTATCCCAGATTAATTTTTCTTCTTTACCATTTTTTAAATCCTTAAATCTTACCTCTTTATTTTTTATATCAACTTCTGTTACTTCTTTATTGAATCTTAGATCTACTCCCCTTTTTGTAAATTCTTCCGGTGGATAGAACAGTAAATCATCTAATCCTTTTACTACATCTCCAACGTAATATGGTATTCCGCAGAAGGCGAAACTTGCCCAATTACTTTTTTCTAATACGATAACATCTAATGAAGGATTTAATCTTTTTGCCCTTGAAGCTGCTGCCATGCCTCCAGGTCCTGCCCCTATGATTACAACTCTTTTCATTTAATCTCACTACTTAAAAAATTAGCATAGAAAAATTAAAAAACCTTAATATGAATCAGTTTCATAATTACAATCCATATGTTAAAAATTTAAGCCTTTAGTAATAAACCACCACCAGAATCCTTTACAATTTTTATCAATTCAGAGGTTATCTTTGATATTTTTTCTGTATCACCTTCAAGTCTTATATTTATATTTGCCTTAGATGTAGATTGTATAGTTATGTTTTCTTCGAATATTATCATAGATTTAATAAAAATATCTTTGCATGATGCAATTATCCATGACGGGGCGTTTGTAGAAACACATTCAAGGTTATCTATAAATTTCTTAATCGAATTAAAGCCGCTTATTAATAATGCAGGGTCTTCAAATATAACTTCAAGCTCAGCATAGGAATTCATTTTTATCACATTTTTAATCTTATTCTGGAATAAATTTAAATACTTTGTTATTGTAATCTAAAATGATCTGAAAATATTTTGTTTAGTGAAGAGCTATATTAGAGGCGAAAAAGGTGATAGCGCCCAAAATATCTATAGTATTTTCTGTTGACGATAAAGTAGGTAGTAATGTTGTAAATTTGCTGATTAAGGATAATTTAAATGATTTAAGTTTTTCTTTTTGTGAAAAAGCAATTAATTGTTATAAAATAAAAAATATACTTATAGCAGGCTTTAATGAAGAAACAATAAATTTTGATTTTTTAGATTCTACGCCGGATAAAACAGCAGAAGCTATAATAGTCATATCAAAACACCAATCTACCAGCAATGTAAAAGCTTTAACATTACATCATACTGGAAATCCTTCAAATGAAAATCCTTATGGAGGTAACCAAAAAGAGCTTTCTTTCGTAATGCCACTTCTTACCAAAACTTTATTTAAACTATATAAAGAAAATGCTAAAGATTTATCCGATTATGAATTTACTCTAGAAGCAACTCATCACGGGCCGACATCTGTTAAAAAACCTTTAACTTTTATTGAGATTGGTAGTACGGAGAGCGAATGGAATGATACTAACGCAGTAAGTGCTCTTACAAAAACCATTGAGAATTTTTTAAATTTAAAGGAAATAATTGATTGTGATCCCGCAATAGGTATTGGATCTAATCATTACCCCAAAAAATTTAGTCAAATAGAGTTAAATGAAAATTACTGTTTTGGTCATATAATTTCCAAATATTATGTAGACTTCATAGATTATAATATAATTAAACAGATGATAGAAAAGAGCATTCCAAATCCCAAAGTAGCATTTATAGAAAAGAAAGGAATAAGATCAGAAAAAAGAAAAGAAATAGAAAAAATATTAAACAATTTTGGATTAGAAATAATGTATGTATAATATAGGTTTATTTGTTATAAATTGCTTGATAAAGTAAAGCCAAATCTAGTCCTTTAATAAGAGAAGAAGTTAGTTAAAGAAAATAGCCGGGCGGGGATTCGAACCCCGGTCACGGGGGTTCCTCTGAAATTCATCCAAGGCCCCGCATCCTTGGCCGCTAGACGACCCGGCTAATTTAAAATAAAAAGATAAGAGAGATTAAAAAATTTTATTTGCCTTTAAAGGAAGCTTTTCTTTTCTCTAAAAATGCTGATACTCCTTCTGCTACATCTTCTGTGCTAAAAAGTAATCCAAACAGGTTTGCTTCTAGATTTAATCCAGCCCAAATATTGCTTTCTAATCCTTGTTCAATAGAAAGTTTAGCTGCCATTAATGCTAAAGGTGGTCTTTCGGCTATTTTTAAGGCTAAATCTCTAGTTTCTTGCTCCAATCTTTCTGGAGGTACAACCTTATCTACTAATTTAATAGACAGTGCATCTTTTGCAGTTATGCTATCACCAGTGAAGATTATAAGCTTGGACTGCCCTCTTCCAACTAATCTAGGTAATCTTTGTGTTCCTCCTGCTCCAGGTATGAATCCTAAATTAATTTCGGGTTGTCCAAATGCTGCAGTTTCTGAGGCTATTCTTATATCACCACTCATGGACAGCTCTAAACCGCCTCCTAGAGCGTATCCATTTATAGATACTATTATTGGTTTAGCAAAGAATTGCATTTTAAGTGTTAATTCTTGGAATTTCTTAGAAAATATGGCAGCTTGTACGGGTGTTAAACCTGCAAATCCTGTTATATCAGCACCTGCACTAAAGGCTCTGCCTGAACCAGTTAGAACCACAACTCTTATATCATCATTTAATTCTAGTTCGTCTAAGGTTTCATATAATTCCTTTATCATGTCTGGCGATATTGCATTTAATTTGTTAGGTCTATTAAGTATAATCCATGCTATCGGTTTTTCATATCTAACCAATAATGTTTTCTTTGCCTTTTCTTCAACTTTTTTATATTCATAAAATCCTTTACCGGACTTCCTTCCTAAAAGTCCTTGTGATTCCATATTAACGAGCAGGTTTGTGGGTTCGTATTCATCATTTCCTATTAACTGTTTAAGCTGTTTCAACGCTTTATTGATATTATCAATTCCAAAATCATCTGCAAATTCAAAGAGTCCTTTAGGCCATCCTAGGCCTAAAACAACTGCCTTATCAATATCTTCTTTAGTTGCTACATCATTCTCTAATAGCCAAGCACCTTCATTTACAGCGGGTGCCATAAGTAAAATTGGATCCACTTTATTGGCTAAATCTTTAGGTATTTGAGGTCTAACATAAGCTCCTGGTTTTGGATATTCATAAAATCCTTTACCGGTTTTCATTCCCAATTCTTTTGAGTTGAATTTCTGTTCAAATAATGGGCAATGAATCATCTTAAATCCTCTTTCTGTCATTGCTTTATTTACAAAGTAAAATACGTCTATACCACTATAATCAGCTAATTCGAAGGCACCCATTGGAAAACCTAAGTTATAACGAACAGAAGCATCAACCTCTAATATTGATGCTGTTCCTTTATGTACTAGCCAGCAAGCTGTGTTCATAAATCTTGCAAGAACTCTATTTGCTATAAAGCCTGGAACATCTTTTTTAACTATAACTGGTTGTTTTCCAAATTTTTTAGCTATTTTGTATGTAACTGAAACTGTTTCATCAGATGTCTTTGCTCCTTTTATTATTTCAACTAAAGGCATTAATGGTGGTGGATTAAAGAAGTGCATCCCTACAAAAAGTTCTGGAGAAGAAGTTGCGGCAGCAATCTCAGTTATAGGTAAACTGCTTGTATTTGTTGCCATTATTGATTCTTTTTTCCTATTTTTATCAATGAACTTAAATAATTGTTGCTTCATTTCCAATTTTTCTGGAATTGCTTCTATAAACAAATCAGCTTCCTTTATAACATTTTCAAATTCTTTAGTAAAGTTACCTTGGCTATCAGAATCAACTATTGGTTTTACTCTCGACATTATAGTATCTACACTTTCTTTTAACCCTCCTTTTTCATACATTTTAGATAAGCTCCATTTCATTTTTTCTAATGCGCTGTTAAGTATTTCATTATTTATATCTGCAATGTAAACTTTATATCCAGCTATAGCAGCAACTTCTGCTATACCATGTCCCATAGTTCCTACTCCAATAACTAATATAGTGTTTACTTTATCTTCTGATAACAAACACCGCTCACCCTATAAATTTAGTTTTTAACGTGGAAATAAACATTTCATAATGTTAAACTATTAATAATTTCATGTTGAGAATATAAATTTTGCTCTTATATTTTCAAATAAAAATAAGAAAAGAAAAAAGTAAATTATTTAAAAGTTTTCTGTTTTACAAATCTAGAGGCAGGTGAAAGAAATGAGCGACTATTTAGATCAGGTAAAGGATTTAATAAGAGGCGATATAAGCAAAAGTGGTTTAAAGATAGAGCCAAGAGGGAAAAATTCGTTTGTGCTAACAAAACAAGGGACTGATTTTATGATTGTAAGAGATTCTGATGAGCAAATTGAGATTTCGTTTAAAGGCCAAAGATACCAATATGATAAATATTATACGAAGCCTCAGCATTTAGCCCAAGTAATAACAAATGTAATAAATACCCAATTGACTCCTAGTAATGCACAAGAAAATAAATAATTGTTTATAAATGCAATAATTGTTTATTTTCCTATAACCCTATATACTAGTTAAAAATTTTTAAAAAATAAAAAAGTTTTTGGATGAAATCCAAGGCTTAGAGATTACGGATAGTTATCAGGCACTTTGGCTCTGAAGAACTTGCCGGTCTCTGGGCTCTTAAATAGACCTATCTTAACACCCTTTCTGCTTTTCGGGGCTAGAGCCCAAACCTTTATAGGCGATAGTTCTACTTCTTTACCCGAAGATGGGTCCTTTACCTTTACAGGCGGAAACTTTTCAGGCATTCATACCACCCTTATTTCTAAGTATAAAGTTATTAGTCTAAGTTATTAAACATTATTGACGAAGATAAAAATTTTTTATGGGTTATAATTAAGTACCTTTAAAAGTACTATTAAAGTAAATCTTTAAAATTAGTGGGAAATATAATTTTATTCTTTTTTTACAGCTAACGCGTTTTGCTGGCAAAATAATGATAAGCTTTGCATAAGGAATTGGGTTCGAGCTTCATTGGGCTTGATATAGTTTTGTATCAAGCCCACAGCTCTTGGCATCAGAGCATGAAGGATTGTTTATAAGAGAAAGAAGGCAAAGTGTAAAAATTAAAAAATGAATTAAATAGTTGCTTGAAACATTTGGAGCCCTATTTTTTATGTGGCGGGCCCGCCGGGAAT
>PNIA01000004.1 GCA_002877855.1 Caldisphaera sp. | reverse complement strand
TCCTTACCTTTTCTACCATGTTTAGAAGCAAAGGATTGTATTTTTTTCTCCTCTTCAATTTATACCATACTTTAAACTATACAACTTCAGAGATATTGTAACAAACTTCTTGCTGTCATAAGCATCTAGGCTATAAATGTTGCTATCAATAGCCAAAAAGCTTAGCGGAGAACTCAACGGTAACTTATAGCGGAAAAGTAAGTAAACTTTATCCTCTTTAATCAAGGGCTCACCAAGTTCAAACCATTTAACCCTTTTTGAAAACCATGTATGTAACCAAGAAAAGGTCAGATGTTCAAACGCCAACAGTTATCCTAAAAGTTTCACCTTCAACTTTTCTTAAAGTTGATTTAATCCTAACTCAGGATTTCAATATTCCATAAAGAATTAATACTTTGTTAGAAATAAAATACCTTGCCTATCAAATATGGTGAAAAATAACATGAAATCTATAATAGCATTAGGAGGTAACGCTATATTAAAAAAAGAGGATAAAGGAACCGTTGAAGATCAATGGAGAAATATAAAGAGCGCAGTAAAAATAATAGTAAGTACAATACAAAACGAAGATGATATAGTTATAACCCATGGAAATGGACCACAGGTAGGCTATTTGCTTGAAATTATGTATGCTACAAACTCTGGAAAGGCATTAACTATAGATATAGCTGATGCAATGACTCAGGGATGGATAGGATACATGTTACAGCACGCGTTTTCATTATATTTACCTGAAAGAAAAGCTGTGCCTATCTTAACAAGAGTTGTGATCTCTGAAAATGATGAAGCTTTTTTAAAACCTACAAAGTTTGTTGGAAGTTATTTTACAAAAGAACAAGCAGAGAAATTGCATAAGGAATCTGGTTGGATTTTTAAAGAAGATCCTAGAGGAGGGTTTAGAAGAGTTGTACCAAGTCCAATGCCGATAGATATACTAGAAATTGATATTATAGAGAGGCTAATTAATGAAAAATATATAGTTATCGCTACTGGCGGTGGGGGTGTCCCTGTTGTAAAAAGAGGAAATAACTATATCCCTGTTGAGGCAGTTATAGATAAAGATCTTGCAAGCTCTTTATTAGCCATAAAAGTCAAGGCAGACAGATTCATAATATTAACTGATGTAAAAGGTATAGCTTTAAATTATGGTACAAAAGACGAGCAATGGCTAGAAAAGATAAGCATTGATGAATTAAAGGAATTATATAGAAAAAGCGTGTTTCCTGAAGGTTCTATGGGACCTAAGGTATTGGCTGCTATAAAATTTGTAGAGTCTACTGGAAACTTGGCAATAATTGGTGATCTATATGACGCAACAAATGTATTTAGAGAAAAATCAGGTACAATAATTTATAAATAAAAGCTCTCGTTTTTAATTAAAAACAAAAGAACTAAAATGCTTTTCGTTTAAATGAGTATAGATTTATAAGATCTCATATTGAAGAGTATTTTAAAGCAATAAATGTTTTCTGTTGTGCTAAAGAAAGATATACTTGAGATTTTGCTTCACCAAAGTTATGATGATCAGCATTTTTATCCTTCTCTGCTCCTTTAACAGATAACTCAGTCGCTTATTGCAAAGACTAAATCTGTACATATTGCAATAAAGCCTTGTACCTATTAGAGAGATCATATGCGCCTGAGGTAGATCGCTTATAATAATTTTAATATTTAAATTAATATAGGCTTTGCGATTTGTTGGAAATGATAACTATGGCTATAAATTGAATTTAAAGGAAAGCATTAACAATTTAAATAAATGATACGAATTAGACCTTTGTTAGATTTTTAGGTTTATTATTTATGAAGCATTGTATTATCTATTTTAAGATATATTAGCTTTGCTGTATTTTTAATCCAAGCTTTCTATAAGGGCAGTTTTTATAATCTTTTTCACATTTACTGGCTTTACTTTTTGTTATTAATGAATCTAAGAATTTGCATTTGGCAAAATAGCTGTCTTGCTTTTCTATTATATCGAAGAATTCACAATCTGATTTCGGTCTATAACTTAGAGCATAGATTTCTGGAAAAATTATTTTTTCTGGGGATTCTTTTGACACACCTATCACCTTACAATAAGTTAAGAAACAAAAGTTATTAACTAGTACAAGGGTTTTGTTATAAAAAACAACAAACCTTACTCTTTAGTGCAAGGAGAAATTCACAGGGTATTATATTTATAATTATTTTTATGCTTTCACTTAGAATACAAAGATTCCTTTGAAATTAGTTAATTAATTAACTACTTATTATCCATGAATTCAGTTAGCTTTTTCTTTTTAGAGTTCAATAAATAGCTTTCCTTTATAACATCGTTGGGATTTGTTTTAAGCCACTTTGTTATAAATGAAATTATTTCGTTTGAATCATTGGTTTTAATAATCGGGTTTTTTAATAATGTGTTTTTAACAGTTTCTCTAATATGCCAATTTCCAACGGGTGCATAGTATGTTGGTAATATTTCTCTTAATATAACGACATCAGCTTTTCTTTTGATTCTATACAGGAACTCTAACACCGAAACTCTTGCTGCTGAAAATCCACCATCAAGAGTGGAAACCCTTCCAAGAGGATCTTCCTCTACCTTACTTATTATTGGTTTTGTAGCATATCTTGTCCAAATAGATAGAGGATGCCAAATTTCTATCCATTCAAAGCTTCCTTCTCCAGGCATAAATGTTAATAGAAACCTATTACTTAGATATTCACCTTCGAACACCATAGGTTCGCTTATTTCATTGAAATCAGAAATTATTTTTCTGAGTTTTTTTGATATTATATCATCAGTTGCAGTTATAGACCACCTTGTTGGAACTAATCTTCTATTTCTTAGTTTGCCCAAAAAGCCTAAGCTAAGCATGCTTTGAATTGTATAGATGTCAATTCCTGAACTATAAGTTTTCCATACAGCCAATTCTGCTTTCATATCATCCCATATAATTTTTTCAATTGCAAGACTTAACTTTGGATTGTCCCTAACTATTATTTTTTCTGCTGGTGCTGTTGGTCCAGTGGGCTTAGTTATACCATCGAATGTTAATCTGGGTGTTGGAATATTTTTTAAGATAATCTCACTATTAACAGGTTTTTCCGATATAATTGCTAGTCCTATTTCGCTTTGATAGAGCTCCCAAGGCCTATTTATATCAACCCTTAAAAGTGCTGAAATCAGTTCACCTCTCATTTTTATTATATTATCTAGGGATTCCTTTTTGATTGACCATAGTATTGGATTATCTCTATATTTTGCTTCTTCCCCATTTAATCCAGGAGGAACCATATAATGGAAAGAAACTTTAGGATATCCATACTCTCCAATTAACCCGCTTGGAGGCGTAGAGCCATTAGCAAAATTGTTACTTATTTTTGTCGTTACATTTGCTTTGATTCTAAACTCTTCTAAAATTGGGCATTTGGATAATCCACAGAGCTTTTTATAACCTTTACATTTTGCGCAGAGCTCTGGAGGGATTCTTGCCATTAAATTTTCATCCCTTTAACCATACTCTATGATAGAATGAAGTTTTACATTTCTAGGATATATTCTTATTGATTCTAAATTTTCGGGGAAAATTATTTCTGGCATTGATTCAAATCCCAGTTTATCCCATTTTTGTTTTATTAACGAAGCAAAAGAAACTGTTTGGCTTGGTTCGCCATGATTTAATATTATGGTTCTGGGCTTTGGTGTTAAATTTCTTAAGAAGGCCTGCAATTCACTTCTATTTGCATGCCCAGAAAATCCTTCAATTCTTTGAACTTCTAGATTAACTTTAACTGTTTTTAGTTGATTTCCATCAATCATTTGTATTTCTTTTTCACCGTCAACTATTCTTCTTCCCAATGTACCTGATGCTTGGTAACTAACAAAAGCTAGGGCATTATTTTGGTTATCGGCTAGATTTTTAAAATACTCTAGAATTGGACCTCCCACCATCATTCCGCTTGTTGATATTATTATTGCTGGTCCATCACTAAATATTGCCTCATCCCTTTTGTTTGAATCGTTAACGAATATCATATTCGGTCCTATAAATGGGTTTTGATCATCGTGCAATATATGTTCTCTTATTGGCTTTGCTAATAATTCTGGGTATGATGTGTATATTGCAGTAACTTCGTATATGAGGCCATCAATATATATTGGCATTTCAGGTATTTTTTTATCTTGTAGTGCTTTATTTATCAATACCATCATATCTTGTGCTCTTCCGACAGCCATTACTGGGATGAGCAATTTACCCTTTCTATCATAAACCCTTTTTATTAGTTCAAATAGCTGGTTTTCTGCTTCTTCTCTAGTAACTGTATCTGTATTTCCGTATGTTGTCTCCATTATTAATGCTTCTACTCTATGAAATTCAGTATTTGCTGGTGGTTGCAATCTTGTTGTTTCTGCTTCTTCTTTAGATTTATAATATTTTATATCTCCTGTGTAAAGTAAATTAAACAATCCTTGGCCAATATGTATATGAGTTAAAGCGGAACCTAATATATGCCCTGCATCAGAAAATGTAAGCTTTGCATCTGGAGATAGATCCGTTACTACATTATAATTAACGCTTATCGTTCTAGTAAGCATTGTATTTATATCTTTCATAGTAAATGGTGGATCTTTTCCTTCTCTTATAAATAGATCTATAAAATCCTTAAGCATTAAAACTGTTATATCTCTAGTTGGCGGAGTCATATAAACAGGTCCACGATAGCCATATTTATATAGTATTGGTAGAAGACCCATATGGTCCATATGGGCGTGAGATATAACTATTGCATCTAAGTCTTCAAGTCTAAATTCTGGAGCATCAAAAAAAGGATATGCATCAGAGCCATAACCGCTTTGTGCAAATCCTGCATCTAATAATATTTTGCTTTCTCCTGTATCAACTAATATTGATGATCTTCCCACCTCTCCAAAACTTCCCAAACCAATAACTCTTATATTTCTTGGGCCAATAATCATGTCTCTATATACTCTTTCTCCAATTTCTCTTAAAGCCTTTTTTCTTTCTGCAGATGATCTAATGTATAGATCTAATACAGAGGCTAATGTTTTGCTTATTAATGGAGATTTTCTTTGAACTTCAAGCCTCCAGCCGGTAGCTGCTAATACTTGATTTCTAAAGGATTTTCCTTTTCCTAGTAGTTTTCCTGGCTTATCTGCAAAAAGCCTTACTTCTCCTAGAACCTCATCAAACTGTATATCACTTGGTGCAATACCTGATTCCTCTGGAGCATTTTCCATTATATATTGTATTGTTGCTTCTCTAGTCTTTCTTGCTTTTGGATCAGTTCTTATCACCATTCTTTTCCTTAGTTGCTTAGCTAGTTCTCTTATTTTCTCTTCTCCTTCTAATATCCATTGAGGATTTTTTACATAGATTGCTATTTCTGGTCCTTCAAATTCTATGCTAGAAATTTCTGCATCTTTTACATTTTTTAGTATTTCGCTTACTATTATTGATCTTAGCCTTTGTCCAGATATTAATCTTTCTTGATTAGATTCTTCCAAATCAAATCACCGAGATAAATAAAATTTTTGCTAAAAGCTTCTTTTTTTATCCTTTTAAGAAAGGAGTTGCTGGAGAGATATAAAACTTTCTCTTATACCGCTAGATGTTATAGCTATTACATCTACACCATCTCCTGTTGCCGAATCCCTCATAATGGCTACCTTTACAGCCTTTGCAGCTAAATTTATAGCTTCTTCCAGGCTCATATCTTGTCTATACTCTCTCTCTAGAACCCCTAGTGCTACTGGTGACCCAGATCCTGTAGAGGTCATTTTCTCTTCAGTAATGCTTCCAAAATAATCTAAATTATAGAGCCTTGGTTCAGTATCGTATCCCCCAATTATAAGTTGAACTAAGTATGGATAATATTTTGTTGAAAATAGAACATTTGCTAAAAGAGTTGCCATACTTTTGACCGTTAATTTTCTTTTATTAGTAGTTTCATATAATCTAGCTTCTTCTCTTATAGCATCTGCTAACATTTGGGCATCGGCTACTAATCCAGCAATAGTCATAGCTGCATAATCCGTTATTTTAACAATTTTTTTAACAGTTCTACTGGCAATTAATGTACCTGCTGTAGCTCTTTTATCAGCTGCTAAAATGGTTGCATCTTTTGTTATAAAGCCAACTGTTGTCGTTCCATGAAAGGCCTTCAATGACGTTTCTTTATCAAAAGGCATCAATCCATTTTCACCAATAATTTGGTGGTTTTCACGAGTTTTAATTTTTATGTCTAATAAATCTTATAATATTATTTTTGTAATGAATTATATTTATATAATAAAATGCGCATAAACTTTAAAATTTAAAAATCAAATAACTAAAGTACTTTTTGCCAAGTCCTTTGCAGCTTTTTCATTTAGCCCTGTATCCCCCAGAATCGTATATCTTTCTGGTCTAATGCTTACAGATTTGATAAGAGATTCAATCACTTCTTCTTCAGAAACACCTAATTCTTTAGCATTTGTAGGAACCCCAACTGTTTTCAATAAATTCCTTATTTTTTTCCAGTTCTTTCCATGCAAATATGACATCATTATAGTACCAACCCCAACTGCTTCACCATGCAAGGGCGGATTTTTACTAATCATTTCTAATGCATGAGCAAAAAGATGCTCAGACCCACTAGCTGGTCTTGAGCTACCAGCAATACACATCGCTACACCACTGCTTACTAATGCTTCTAGTAATACCCTAATTCCTTCTTTACTACCTAATCCTATTTCTTTTGCATATAAGCTAACATGCTTTGCACTCATTAGTGCTAGACTGGCAGCATATTGTGCATAATATTCTCCTTTTAATTTGTGAGCTAAACGCCAATCCAATACTGATGTATACTTTCCTATCAAATCTCCAAAACCTGCAGCATTATATCTTTTTGGAGCAGATAATATAATATTTATATCAATTAAGATTAGCTTTGGTGGTTTTGCTGGCTTAGAATGAAATCTATCAAAGCCTCTTAATGTAACGAAAGGACTTGTTATTCCATCATGGCTTGCTGCTGTTGGTATGCTAATAAAGTTTTTTTCTAAACTCATTGCGACATATTTTGTTAAATCAATGCTTCTTCCCCCACCTAGACCTAACAATATATCAAACTTATCCTTAGAAACTTCTTCCGATAAACTTTTAGCATAATCTACTGTTGGACTACCTGTTATTACGTAAGATACCGAAAACCCTTTATCTTCTAAGCTCTCCTTAATCTTGCCATAATATTTAGGATAAACATTAGGTCCAGTAAGTATTAAAATTGATTTACCTTTACTAAACAATTCAGATACCTGATTTCCTATGTTGTATAAGATATTTTCACCTATTATGATTCTTTGAGGTAAATCTATCGAATGACCACTAATCATATTTAAGGCCCAAAAATATAAGATAAAAACAGAAATAAAAAATGGATTAGAAAATTTATTTAAGTTTAATCGCTGCTAGATTCTTTGCCCGATTCTTCCTCTGATGATTTACCGCTTGGTCCTTTTCCTCCTACTCCTCCGCCCTTCTTTGCTGCTATCATATCGTCTATTCTTAATATTAATCCAGCTGCATCTGTTCCTGCCTTAAGTGCATTGGCTTTTACTCTCATTGGTTCTATTACTCCTTTTGACCATAGATCAACTATGTTTCCGGTTTCTATTTCTATACCGTACCATTTCTTTGAGCTATCTGAATGAGCACTTCTTAGCTTCATTAGCATTTCTATTGGGTCATGCCCTGCATTAAATGCTAATGTCTGAGGCAAAGCTTCTATTGATTTTATAAAAGATTCTACAGCTATTTGTGTTTTGCCTGGTACATTCCTGGACCATTCTCTTAATTCTTTAGCTAGTTCTTCTTCAGCGGCTCCACCGCCTGCAACCAATTTACTATCTGTAATAGCATCTGCCACAGCACTTAGAGCATCATGAATAGCTCTATCAGCTTCTTCAACTAATCTTTCGAACCCACCACGTATCAATATTGTTACACTCTTCGGATTCTTAGCTTCTTCTATAAATATCATTTTATCTTCTCCTATTTTTCTTTCTTCAACATTTCCTGCAAATCCTAAGTCTTCTGGCTTAAGATCATCTAAATTGGTAACTATTCTAGCACCAGTTGCCTTAGCAATTTTTTCAATATCGCTTCTCTTTACTCTCCTAGCTGCTAATATACCCTTCTTTGCTAGGAAGTGTTGGGCAACATCATCAATTCCCTTCTGTGTAATTACTACATTGGCACCAGTTGCTGCTATTTTTTCGACTTTTTCTGATAGCATTTTTTCTTGTTTGTCTAATAGTTTCTTCATTGATTCTGGAGATGATAAGCTTATTTCCATATCTAGCTCTGGCTTTTCTATTTCTAGAGATGCATCCAATAAAGCTATCTTAGCATTTTTAACTTGCTTTGGCATATCTGGATGAACTACTTCTTTATCAATTACAATACCATTTATTAGTTGTGTATCTTGTAAGCTACCCCCATATTTTTTAACTATTTGTATGTTGTTGATATCTACAACCCATGAATTTCCTCTTTGCTCTGCTATTGCTCTTACAGCATCAACTGCTATCCTAGAGAAGTGATCCTTGGCCTCTGAAACAGCTTTGCTGCTTAAACTTGTTTTAGCAACCAATATTAATTTTTCCTTATCATCTATTGATACTGGTTCAGCTATTTTGTTGAGTATTTCAATAGCTTTTTGTAATGCAGTCTTATATCCATTAATTATTATAGTGGGATGTATGTTTTTATCCAATAAATTTTCTGCTTCCTTAAGCAATTCACCTGCAAATATAACTGAAGTCTTAGTTCCATCTCCAGCCTCTTCATCTTGACCCTTAGCTACTTGGACTAACATTTTTCCTGCGGGATGCTGTAGATCCATCTTATCTAAAATGGTTGCACCATCGTTTGTTATTGTAACGTCTCCCAAACTATCGACAAGCATTTTATCCATACCCTTTGGACCATAGGTTGTTTTTAATATCTCTGAAATAGCTCTTGCTGCCATTATATTATTTCTAACCGCTTCTTTACCATAAGACCTTTCAGTACCTTCTTTAAGTATTATAACAGGTACTCCCATATTTTCTATAGGTGTTGACATATCTCTTTCACCTTACCTAATCAACTGCCGTGATTCTTATGTAGGCTAGCTTCTATATAAATCTTTCTGTTTATTTTAATTTTTTAAAATTATTTAATCCAATAGTTAACTTCTATTTTTTCCATAAACAAAGGCATTGTAGAAACGGTTTCTTTTTTATTAAATCCTAGCTTTTTTAAGCATTTATCCTGATTAAATTTTGATAAGCTGGATTTTAATATTATAATGCTCTTAGCTGCAATAGAGGAAAGACACATCTTTCTATGGTTATTTTTCTCTTCCCATGATTTTATCAACCAATAATCATTTTTATTTAATTTATCGTGAGACGGAAGATATGGTGGATTGATAATAGCTAGGTCAAAGTATGGCTTAACGCAATTACTTCCATCGCATCTTATTACTAGTGCTTTGTTGTTTAAATTTAGGTATGTGTTTTTAACGGCAAATGGAGATATGTCTACAGATACCAAAATAGTTGGAGAAAATAGTTTGTTTGCTGCTAAAGATAAAATACCTGTTCCTGACCCTATTTCTATTATTTTATTAAAGGAATATCCTCTAGATTTTATGGCTTTCATAGATTTTATAATCAACAGCGTATCATCAGATGGTTGATAAACTTTGTTGCTTTTTAAAAAAATAATTTCTCCGATATCACTAAATATAGTATCCTCTACCATTTTATCATTGTTATTATTTCCTTTGGTGTTAATTCTCTCACCCTTTTGTCACTTAAATTAACTTTATCATAATTAGGTCTTAGGCCCATGTTTTCTATACAGGCTTTAATAATTTTATTAGCCTTTTTATTTTTTTGAGAAAATATGCAAGATGTGAATTTTTCTAGAATTTCTAACTCATCATCCCAATTTTTAGTTCTAGTTAAAGTTATTACTGTGCTATCTACATCAGGCTTTGGAAAATAATCTCTTGATGATATAATTCCTACAGATTTTATTGAAAATAGTAGTTGCATTATTACACTTAATCTGCTGTAATTTTCGGATCCAGGAGTTGATATTAATCTATCGGCAACCTCTTTTTGAATTCCTAAAACTGAGTATAATATATTATTGTTTTTTGCTATATTGATTATTAAGTTTGATGTCATACTGTATGGAACATTTGAAACTAGTATTGGGATTCTGTTTGATTTAACAAATTCCAATCCATCTGAAACAACTAGCTCAACATTTTTTGGTAAATACTTTTTTATAAATAAAAGTCTTCTATCTATTTCTAGAGCAATGATTCTTTTAGCCAAAGTAGAAATTGGAATTGTTATAGAGCCGTAACCAGCTCCTATTTCTAAAAAGTCATAATTCCTATAATCTAAAAGAGAATCGTAAAATAATTTAATTGAATTGCAATTAAATAGAAAATTTTGAGAAAACTTTTTAATAGGTTTTAGTAAAATTTTTTTATTTAATTTTTTGCATATATCAAAAAAATTTTTATCATAGATATAACTCATTATATACACCTTTAGCTTAACAGATCTTTAAAGAAAATAATAGTTAATAGAATATTAATTTTTATCATTTTTGGGATGTTAAAAGAAGTTAAATAAAAGTTAATACTAATTATAAAATTTAATGAAAATTTCAAATGTTGCCCTCTCATTGTTGCTTACTTTTTTGATACAGACTTTTTCTTGCTATATCCAAGTAATTTAAATAGGAAGCATTAAAGTTCTTGGGTTCTACAAACAGATAATATTTTGGTTCCCCAGATATTTCTTCAATTATTTTATCGGCAAGTATTTCAACAGGATCTACTTTTAATATTTTTTTAATTTCATCAAAACTTTCAAATTTTTTAGTATTTCTTGCATTAATTAAATTCTTTAAATTTTTCTTGCCAACACCTTTAAGTAACTCGATTGCATGAAGCCTTATATTGATTGGTTCTGCTATATTAAAAAATTCCACAAAAGCTTTTTCATTAATTTTTATGATAGATCTTATTGCCTCGGGAAGATTTCTTTTAGCAATTTCTGTTAGATCTTTATATGATATTGGAGTTCTTGGAGTAACTAATATTTTTTCTGACAATCCCTTTTCTTTAGAAATCTTAGACAGATCAGAGGGCTTTCTAATAAATACAATATTGCTGCTTGGTTCTGACAATCCTATTTCTATAAGATCAGCTATTCTGGGGGAAACTTCTTCTATTGTAGTGCAATAAATTTTTTTGTCTGCGCCAGGTATGCATGCAAGTAATATATCGAAATTTCTGAATCTTTTAGCCATAGGATCTAGAGGTTCTGATATTGTTTTTAATGTTTCTCTGGCTAAAGCTACTCTTTCCATCAGTTCTACTTTTTTATATAAAGGCATGCCATCTAATAAGTTAAATTTTCTAATTCCAATTGCCTGAGCAATTGGTTTTTCTCTGTGCCACGGGTGTGGATCCATATAATAGCCATTATCCATAAAATCCAGAACTATAGCTTCCATTTCTAATGCTGCTATGTGTTCGCTTTCTTTTTTCTGTGGAGCCCTCTGACCTTCCATTAAAACTCTCCTCCTTATTTTTCACCACTATTTACTAATAGTTAGGAAATATTATAATTGTTGGTTTTTGTAATATTTTATTAAAACTTTTGCATAAAATAAAAATAAAGTTTTATTAAGGCACTATAATCTGAAAAGATATTAAAAGCCTCGATTACAATAAAAATAATGAGAACTAAATGGGGTATTTAAGTTGAGCAGTGGAAGAAAAAGGATGGATTTGCCGAAGAAAAAGGAAGATTTAGATAAGATAGTTGAAGAAGTAGAGGAAGAGCATGGTCATGAGCATGTACACGAACACGAGCATGAAGACATTGATGATGTTGTATCTGTGCTTGAGTTATTGGTTGATTCTTTAAATGCTAATTTAAAATCTATAGAGTCAAATGTAAAATTTCAGGGAAATGAAATAGCAAAAATTTATAAGATATTGGCAAGCATAGTTCAGGCTTGTGTAAGCAGCAAAGATCAAGATAAAGTAAAGGCATTGCAAGATGCAATAGCTCTATTAAAACAATAAATATTTTAAAATGATTTATTTTTGTTATTTGAAAGATGTTTAGTTTTGAATAAGAAATTAAATGCCAATCAATCGGTGAAATGTTTTGTTTGAAGGTTGGTATGCTAAGGTAAAAAATTTTGAAGATATATTATGGATTATTAAGGGTTACGAACATCCTGAAAACGGCTATATAGCTATACCTTATTTGATTGGTAAGAAAAAAATATCGTCAAATGATTTTATTAAATATACACCAAGAAATTTTATTAAATATTTGGATTGCGTAGGAAGGGATGTTCCAGTTATATTAAAGGAAAGCATAATAGAGAGCTATGATCCCCATGAAATTTTTATAAATAAATATATGAATTTGCCACAAAAAATATTAGAGCTTATAGATGTAATTAATCCAAGCTATGTAGGCCTTATCGGTAGTTATGCGTTTGGTCTTGAAAATATTAATAGTGATGTGGATTTAACTGTTTTTGGGGATAATAGGAAAATCTATGAGAAATTAAAAGAGCTTAGGAATAATGGATTAATTAAAAACTGTAGCAATAGATATAATAAAGTTTCTAATACCATGAGCCAAAAAGCATATCTTATGTTATCCAACAGAAGGGTTTTGGATTCTTGCTATTTAAATATCCCATATACAATAAGGATTCTTAGACAAATTGAATCAAAGAAATGTTATAGCATGTACAGTAATATTTCAAGTTATAAGGGCTTAATAGAAATATATGATAACGATGAAAGCTATTTGGTTCCAAGTTTTTATAAAGTTAAGAGTATTGATTATGGAAACATAGAATTAGTCACTTGGCATACTAGGTACTCAGAGCTACCTCTTGGAAAATATTATTTTGATGGTACATTGCAAAGAGATGAAATAAAACATAAAATAATTATATCTCCCGACCTAGGTGGAAAAATTGAACCAATTGAGATATGGCCATAATTCTACCATAATAACCAAAAGTTTAGTAGTTGGAGTTGAAATTGGTATTCCGTCACCAGAAGGTTATATACCAGTTATACCAAAATATGTTTCTTGTAAAAATAGTGCATGGAAAAAAGGGACAATTTCATTTTGTAGAATACTAAGCGAATATGGGCCAAATGGAATTTTAAATGCCATGAGAGAATCTGGAATGAAATTGACTTACGATCCTATTTATAGGGCTCATATGGTCTATATTAGTTTAGATGATATCATTGAATACAATAACCCCAAGAAATTATTTGAAAAGTATATTTTTCATGAATATAAAAATATTGATCCAATAGTTTATAGAATATTAGAAGAAATTTTAGATGATATAGATATAAAATATGTTGGCTTAACCGGTTCTTATTCTTTGGGCATGCAAAATAATTTTTCGGATATAGATATAGTTATATATAAAGAAAAAAATGCTGAAAATATATTAAAGAGCTTTTTGAGCAAAACTCAAATAATAGAATGTAAAAATAACTTTGGTGGAGTTTTGGTAGAAGGACCATGCCTATCATGGAGAAGAGGGAGGATTTTTAATAAGGAGCTAAGCTGGACAGGCATTCCATCAGAGATTTCTGGAAATTGTCCATTATTAAGGGATTACAGAAAAATAAGAATACCAACTTATATCAATACAATAACAATAAAAGTAGATGAAGGCCAACCAAGTGCTTTAGTTTATCCTCCATGTGTTAAAGATGAAAATGGTAGATACATAGTTTCTTTTGAATACAACACAGCTTATCTATTATATACAGGAGGTAATCTTATAGTCTCTGGTCTTTATAATGGCGGCTCATTATTTATAGGAACTAGAGAATATCCAGGTTATGTGAAAAGAAAAGTATAGTTGTTTTTAAATTTTTTATATGATAATAGATTTTGCTAGTTTTTTAAAATTTATATGAGAAAATAATCTGTTTTATCTTTTTTAAAAATTTATTAAGTTTATAAAATATAAAAAAGATAAAAATGGTTTAAAATAAAAATTTTTTAAACTGTAAATTTTTACCATATATCGGTGAGTTCTTTGGATAATAATGTAAGCCATACAGCGTTGCAAGCCATGAAAGAGATATCAAATTTTATTATTAAAGCAGCTGAAGTTATTGAGCCAAAGGAAATAGATATGTTTACAAATGACTTAATAGATGCATATAAGAAGAACACAAAGGTCTTAGTGATGGGAGCCGGCAGAAGCGGATTAGTAGGTAAGGCTTTTGCAATGAGGTTGCTTCACATGGGATTTAATTCATATGTTTTAGGAGAAACAATTGTACCAAGTATATCTAAGGGCGATTTAGCAATAGCTATATCTGGCTCTGGTAGAACTCAATTAATAGTAGATGCAGCAGATGCTGCAAAAAAAGTTGGTTCAAAAGTTATTGCACTTACTACATTTCCAGATTCGCCATTAGGATCTATTGCTGATATGGTAATAAAAATACCTGGAAGATCAAAAATCAGTAAAATGGATGATTACTTTGCGAGACAAATTCTAGGATTGCATGAACCATTAGCTCCTTTAGGAACTTTGTTTGAAGATACTACAATGGTTTTCCTAGATGGAATAGTTTACAATCTTATGGTAAAATTAAATATAAGCGAAGATCAGATGAGGGCCAGGCATGCAAATGTAGAGCTTTAGTTTATTATATAAAACTTGACGAATTAAATTCAAACTATAAGGTTTTATCTATTACTATAAACTCTTTTTTACCCACTTTTGTTAATCCATATAAAAGTCCAAATCCTTCTAATATACCAAAAATTGGTAATGTAATTATATATCTTATCTTACCAGCTTTTTTAACTCCATATATATAAACAACCCAATAGATTAAGCTACTAGGAATTATTATTAATGCTATGATCCAATAATTTACAAAGGGTAATAATATCCATAATCCTATTAATCCTAAGGTCCTTGAAAATGTTTTAAAAGCTATAATGATTCTCATTTTTATTGGTGCATGTTTAGAATCTTCTGTCATACCTGAATACCATCTTGCCCTTTGCTTAATTAAATCCTTTATTGAGTTAGGGCTCAATATACTTACCTTAGTGTTGCTTTGCCAAGTTTTTCCATTGTTTTTAACTACCTCTATAGAAAAGTGAAAATCCTCTACCTTGCTTGGCTTATTAAATGCATTCACTCTTGTTAGGAAAGATCCTTTAACACCTAAAAGCTCGCCATGAAGACCTACATATGGTTTTTTTACAATACCAGTAAACAACCTAAAGAATGATATGTCATCTAAATATCTCGCAAAGTCCATTATATATGCAATATAAGATTTTCCTCTCCTAGGAAACAATACAGGATTAAATGCTACATAACCTTTTTTTTCATAATAAGGAATTTCATAGAGAAAAGAGTCGTTTAAAATAAGGTTATCATCATCAAGAAAAACATACCACAGATCATTTCTAACTTTATTTTCAACAAAATATCTTAAGGCTCTACCCTTACCAAATAAATCATGCCTGAAGGACTTGGGAACGACTACAAGTTTTATATCTTTTCTTTTAGAAAGTTCTTCTTGAAGATCTGCCCCGTCATCTATTACTAAATAAATCGGTAGGCCAAATTTTTTGTGGTAACTAATGTTTTTATATAATATATCTTTAACCTTTTTACTTGCTATACTTACTATAACTAATACTGCGTTTGAAGCTTTTTCTTTATCTTTTTTTGAGCTATATAAAGTTAATGTTATAATTAAAACAATTGCATATGCTGATATTGCGGTCCAATCAGCAGCAACTGCATATTTTAAATATGGAGAAGATGAAAATGCGCTGTTTGTTGCCAACTCAGTATTTCTTACGGCTTGGACAATATTTTCTATTGTCAATTCTTACACCTTATGTAATTTTTTGATTTTGTTACATAAAAAAGTTTTCCACCTTCAAAAGTATTTTAAAAATAATAAGAAAACTTCTCCTTTTAGTATGAGATTTAGATATTTAAATCTAAAACTTTTTTATAAAATAAATTTCTGATATCATCGTAAAGATTTTTTGATGATTCATGTATTAATGAAATTCGTAGGTATTATAGAACAAAAATTAGAACCTCTTTTTCTTAGGTTCCTCTCTGATGGCATAAATTCCGATGACCTTTCTCTGACTTCCTTTATTATCGCAAGTTCCTTCAATAAAGCCTACAAAATCGCCTGGTTTAAAATCTCTAGTTGTAACCATTCCATTACAATCTTCTACTGTTATAAATTTTGGTCTTTTTTGTGCCTCAGACATTTTCTTTAATTCGTTTGCTTGCCTTAAGGTTAATAAAATAACCACTACTAATACTATAAACAATAAAATAGCTTGATAAGCAAAGTTTATTCCAAAATCGCTCATTGACCAACACCAGCCGTGTTGCCTATACCGGCTATAACAACAGTATCTCCAGGTTTTGACTCTTCTTCTATGATTAATTTTATTCTATCGACAGCTTTATCTGTACCATCTAAAATCTTTTTGTTCATTGCCATTATTGCTTCATCCATACCCATTTTTACTATAACAGCTCTCAATGGTATATTATATTCAGCTGCTATCCTTTCAAATCTAATTTTTTCCGGACCGGGATCTCCTATAGCAGCTCCTACACCTTCTGCAACTGTACCTGTTTCTTCTCCTTCATATTTTAATGCAGCATCCACAGTTATTAATAATGAAACTCTTTCTCCTTTAGCAAGAGATTCTCTAATTATTTTTTCAGTAGCTTCTCCTGGTCTACCAACTGTTGATCCAGGACCCTTAGCTTTTACAAGCAATATTTTTCTTCCTTTATACTC
This sequence comes from Caldisphaera sp., assembly GCA_002877855.1. The sequence goes on along the minus strand of PNIA01000004.1, from coordinate 2,663 downwards.
ACTTTCTGTTGCAACGGTATCCTCATCAACTTCTCTCCAATCAGATTTGAAATCACTTATTTTTAATGCTACAAGAGCCCCCGCTCCATCTCCAACTGGGACTCCTTCTAGAAAATCATCTAATGCTTTTCTGTAAATGTTTGCTATCTGCATTATTTGTGGCATCATAAGAGAAAGATACATTATCAAATACCAATTTTTAGTCTTCTCTCCACTAAGTAATATGTGTTGAACATATCTATAAATAAAATATAATGCTGATGATATTTCAGCAGCTGTGGAAGCAATACTTCTTGCAGTTTCATTAGCATCTGGCATAGATGTTTCAAAACTTTGCTTAAATCTGGTATCTCTAATATTAATTATATGTCTTAGTCTATTTATTATATCAGTAGGTTCTATATTTACAGGGTCTATCGCAAAAAAATCAATTAGTCTATCTAATGTCTTGGATGGATCTTTAGCCTTATTTTTATTCATAAACTCAAGAGTCTTATTCTTAGCGGAAGTAGCCATATTATTTAATACAACTAGTTTAGATTTTATATCTGCTTTCCACCAATACACTTGGATCCAATTTCCAAATCCAAACAAATACATGATAAATATTAGTACCCAAACTAAATTAATTAGCAAATAAGACCAATTTTCTATTGCTGTTAAATTTACCAAGCAGTTTCACCGTTTTAGCTTTCTGCCTCCAAAAAACTGTTAAGTACCAGAGGTTAAAGAGTTGTATTAACATTACCCGGAGTTTTTATTAAAGGCTAATTATATAAAAACCTAAAGTTTAATCCATTAAGGCTAGAGAAATTTTTAATAAAATATTATAGATTTTTAAATAAATTTGATAAAAATAACAATAAACTTTACTTTTTAGAAGAAGGTTAAAATACGGATTTCTTTACTGAAGCTAATTGGTTGAGCTTTCAGTTGTAACCAGTATCTTATCATTTAAGATCAAAAAGGTATGCTCAAACTGTGCAACAACTGATTTGCTAACTTCTATTAGCATTGGATAATCAACTAATGCTTTTTGCCTTACAAGCTCGCTAAGTAAGTTTCCTATTTTTTGGGGCTCAAACTCTTTGGATAACCACCTTACTGCGAAAGGTAATCTATTGTACTTGTTTTTAATATAATTTAGAAGATTTAAGGCATCTTCAGAAACACCTTTAGGAATTTTACCTGTAAAAGAATAAATAAATGACTTAGATCCATCTACTACAAAGCCTTTACCAGTTGTACCAAATGGTTCTATCGCTACTTGAGTCCCAGGTTTTAATCTTTTATAAAAGTCTTTTCTATCTGCATAATTAGGTACGCTTTCACCAGCATGCAGACTATATCTTGATATGGTATGACCAGTTAAATTCTTTACAGGCCTATAACCGTTACTTCTTATATTTGTTTCAATCGTCTTTCCAATCTCATAAATAGTAATATTAGGTTTCATAATTTCTATTACAGACTTTAATGACTTTTCTACAGATAATGTAAGTTCTTTAAATTCGCTACCAAGCGCGACAGAGGCTGCGGTATCTGATAAATATCCATCTATGTTGGCGCCTATATCAACTTTAACTATACCCCTTTCTGGTACTTTCATATCATCATCTATTCCTGGGGTGTAATGGGCTGCTATTTCATTAATCGAAAAATTGCATGGAAATGCTGGAATGGCTCCTCTTTTTATGATTAAGTTTTCTACCTCTTCACAAATTTCTCTAGAACTTGCACCAGGTTTTACTAAAGAGACTCCTAAGTCCCTTGCCTCTGCACCTATTTTTCCAGATTTTAATAGCTTTTCGATCTCATCTTGGCTAAACATAATCCCCCCCTTGTATCGATATTTAGTTAAACCTAATATTCTCGAATTACTAAAAAATACTTGGTGAGAGAAGTGGGTTATCTAATTTATTATGGTCAATCTGCATTTGAACTAGTGGTTGAAGGTAAAAAAATACTGATAGATCCATGGATATCTAATCCTAAGTCTGTTGCATCTATTGATAAAATAAATAATGTTGATCTGATTATATTAACTCATGGCCATGAAGATCATGTAGGTGATACTATAGAAATTATGAAGAGGAATGAAAAATCAAAGGTAGCCGCAATCTTTGAACTAGCAAACTATATTGGTCAAAAAATAGGAAATGAAGAAAGAGTTATAGGAGGAAATATGGGAGGACCAATGATAGTAGATGGATTAAAAATAGCTTTAACACCAGCTAATCATAGCAGTGGAAATCTTGGAGCACCAACAGGCGTTATAATAATTTCTAAAGAAGGAACAATATATCATGCCGGTGATACTGGAATTATGTCTGAGATGCAATTAATTGGAGAAATATATAAGCCTGATATAGCTTTGTTACCCATAGGAGGTCACTTTACCATGGATCAAAATGAAGCTGCAAAAGCTGTAGAATTGATAAAACCAAAAGTTGCAATACCAATGCATTACGGTACATTTCCAGTATTGTATGGAGATCCAGAGGAATTTAGGAGAATAGTTATTTCAAGAGGAATAAATACAAATGTTGTTATATTAAGGCCAGGAGAAAAATTTGAATTTAGTTTTTAAATTATACTAAATTTAAAAAATATTTTAAAAACCTTTCATTTTTACAGTCTGTTTGACCCATAAAAAAAGGTGA
>PNIA01000003.1 GCA_002877855.1 Caldisphaera sp. | reverse complement strand
GAAAGAGTAGATAAAGTATTAATTTTATTTATAAGTTTAATATTTTATAGCTCTAAAAATACTAATGATTTTTATGTTAATAAAACAATAAATTTGGATTTATAAGTATTTTCATATCAAATAGAAAAGACTTTTCTTGTTTTTATTAATTATAAGGTGAAAGCATGAAAAATAGAAGTCTGTCAAACCTAATCGGAGCAGTTATTTTAATAAGTGCGACATTAATAGGAGGAGTATTAGTTTATAATTTCTTTCAAAAGTCTTTAAATTCAATGGAAAATATTGGTCAAAATGTTAACATTATAGCAAGTTCGCAACTATTAAGTAGTAGCTCACAAATAATATACATAAAGATTACAAATAATATGCAAGGGGATATAAAAATAATTGGAATCTATGGTATTTTTTCGAATGGATCAGAAACTAATTTGAGTTTAACAAGCAATCAAATAGAACCTGATATTTTAGGCAAATCTTTATCTAGTGGAAATAGCTTATCTGCTGTTTTATACGCTTCTTCTTTAATAGAATCAATATTTATGCAATATAATTATACAATAACTAACCAAATAATGACATCTCAACCTGTAAAATTGAGCTGATTTTTTAAAAGTGATCTAATTTGCAGTTTAATATAAAAAAATTTTTTAAAAATATTCAAAATAATAATGAAAATAATTTAATCAATGAAAATAACATCTATGATTATGATATAAAAGAAGACAAAGAAAAATACGTAACTAATAAAAAGCCTCCTCAATGGAATGTCATAAGCAAATATAGCATAGGACCTAATAATTATTATATTTATAGAGGAGAAGACGGTTTAGTTCATCTTTTAGTTAATGAACCAAAAATGTCTAATAAAGATGAACTAATAGAAGTCATATCTGGAATTAGAAAGGCAACAAGTAATATAATGCAATATGAGATAGAAAAACTAAAAAGCGGTTATGGAGCCATATATCCTTTAATTATAGACCCCCATGTCGAAGAAATATCTTACAGCGGGTACACAACCTATGTTTCAATAATACACAAATTAATACCTGCAAGGTGGATAATAGCTGATTTAAATATATTAAAAGACGAAGCCGATTCGATTGCCATTGAATTGGCTAGAAAAGCAGGTAAAACTGTTAGTATCGCATCTCCATATGCAGAAGGCATAACTTCAGAAGGTAATAGGATTTCAGTATCTTTTATGAGTGAGATATCACATTTTGGAAGTAGTTTTATATTAAGAAAATACCCTGAAAAACCATTAACGATGGTCGATTTAATTGCATCTAAAGTTCTTAGCCCCAGTTTAGCAGCATATTTATGGTTGCTTGCTGAATCTCAAGGATTTATTATAATTTCAGGTAGCATGGGTAGTGGGAAAACAACTTTCTTACAAGCATTAGCTAGTCTGCTACCTCCATATAGTAAAATAATAACCATAGAAGATACTCCTGAATTGAAACTTTTATCTCCTAATTGGGATTCTTTTATAACAAGACCCAAATTACCAGGTGAAGAGATAGTAGAAGTAAGTTTAGAAGATTTATTAAAATTCGCATTAAGAAGAAGAGCTGATTATGTAATTGTTGGTGAAGTAAGAGGTAGAGAAGCCAAGCTATTGGCACAAGCGGCTACAAGTGGTTATGGAGCTATGACGACAATTCATGCTGATTCTTCTGAAGGAGTAATACTAAGGCTTAGGTTTGAGCCGATTAAGTTGCCAGCACTATTTATGAAAGCAATCACTGCAATAGCTCATATAAGGACTTTACCATCATTGGGAGGCAAATCAATCAGAAAGATTTTCGAGGTAAGCGAAATTGATAATGATAACATAATAGAAATATATAAAATTGGGAATAGCCAGGATTTGTTGGAGAAAATAATAGCAAGGAGTTCTAAACTAGAGGCTGCATGCGAAAGGCTGGGATTTCATTATAGTGAAGTTCTCGATGAATTAAAATCTAGGGTCGAGTTTTTAGAAAATTCAACAGGAAAAACTCCAGAGGAATTCTATGTTTCATTATCAAAATTTTATGTTGATAAATATGGTGATATAATTTGATCTCATATGTTAAAAATATGTCTAAGAAAAAAAGATTTGACATTATAAAGTATGGAGTAAAACCTTCTATTTTCTTGCATAAAATAAGTAAAATTCTTAAATTCTTCTCAGTTTTCTTTATAATATTTATCATGTATCTATTTTTTATTCGAAAAAATAACATGAATAATATAGCTTTTTATATATTAATCTTGCTGCTCATAGCCTTTTTCTTATCGGATTATTGGCTACCATTATTTTGGATTAAATTACTGGATTCAGGTATTGATAATGAAATGCCTGCCTTTCTCGCTTTTCTAATACCCTATGCAAGTACATCTAAGAATCTTACAGATTTAATGCTAATGTTCCCTAAATCCTTAAATATTAAGTTTATCAAATATGAAATAGATAGGCTAAAAATATTACTGGGTATTGAATCGGATTTCAGGAAGGCTTTAAACAAACTTAATGAAACAACTCCAAATAAAAGACTTAAAAGATTCTTGACAGATTATATGCAAGCAGAAACCATGGGTACATCAAGATATGGAATAACTTCTTTATTATATAAACATGCCATGTTATCTCTAAGAGATAAATGGAACAGCTATACAGAATTAGGCAAGGAGTTTGCTGAGATCAGCATAGGTATTGTTTTAGGTATGGGGGCATTGGCACCATTAATAATGATAAGCAGTCCAAATCTGGTTTTAATGATTTTCTTATTAGGAATACTGTTTATTTCTCTTATATCACTGCTTCTCCTTTTTATTAGACCGAACATTGGAGAGCCGCTGGGGAACAATTATATAACATCTGGTATATTAATTATGCCGCTATTGGCTTCATTTCTATTGTTAATTGGATACAATTATTTAGCATTAGCTTTTTTAGCTGTAACATCTTCCATAATAGAAATTAATTATTTTAGGCTTAATAAGAAAGTGTTGCAAGCTTTGACTAATCTTAGAATAGCTTCAGAGAAAGCAAAGCTAGGAAAAAGATTTGATATCGAACTCCTAAGGTCTAGAATTATTGCAGGAAATGTGATAGATGCAATAATTTCGGCAGAAAAGATAGCTGGAAAAACAGGGACAAGCCATGCGATCGAAGGATTAAGTATGGTTATTGATGAAGCTAAAAGATTATCAAAATCTTTATCTTCTTTATCACTTTTAATGATAGGCTTTTCTATCATATCCCCAGGTATTTCTTTGATTATTATTAATGTAATGTCATCAGTATTTCCTGCTATGTCGCAGTTTATTAATCTTAATTTAAATACAGTTATTTTAACTAAAAAAATTATATTATCTTTATCCCCTTTATCACCATTACCAATATCGATTTTGCATAGAGGAAAACAAGCTTCATTAATTCCGAGTTTAATTTCTTTTATGGTATCTCTTATATTATTTTTTAAATTTTAAATACATTTAGAAATTATTTAAATAGTTTTGTTATTAATTATCTTTTGGTCTTCTTTTAACAATAAAGGATTGGTACAACAGACATATTTATTTGAGTATATAGCCTTTGAATCCATAGATATACTAGGGTATGGGGAAAATTATTTAGAGGTTATATGATATGCCAGAAAAGCAAATAGAAATGATGACAATAGAAATGCCATGTGAAATAGCTGCAAAGATGGTTATTCCATCGATAAGAGCTTCAGTAGCGTATGTTTTAGTTAATGAATTTAAGCTATCGAAATATACTGTTGCAAGACTTCTTGGCTTAACTCCAGCAGCTATAAATAATTATATGTCAGGGAAAAGAGGAGATAAATATATGAAGATATTACTAGAAAATGAAATCTATTTAAGTAAAGTTGAAGAAGTAGCTAAACTAATACTAAATTTCCATGGAGAATCGAAAAATGATATGGATTTGTTTTTAAAGAGATATCAAGAAGCTATGTGCAGTATTTGCAGTCAAGTTAATGAGGTTGCTGCTAAACATGGATGCCCATATAGGCATTAGTTTATAGTTTGGATTTTATTTTTATAACAATTATATGGCGATTTCTGGTTTGTATTATTTTTGTGATCTGTTATGCAATTTTATATATTAAATCTAGAAAACATTTCTAGCTTTGAATAGTAAATAATTTTTATAATTGTTAAAAAAGAATAATTTTTTCTATTTGATTATAATAATTGTTAAAAAGTACTAGAAATCCAATTATTTTTTAACCCTTATTTGTTTCTTTTTGAAAAAGAAGTAGGTGAAGTGAATTGGGTGCAAGAGTCAAGCTGGTTTCAGAAATTGAAAAAATAATGGCTAATATAGAGCAGGTTAGAAATATTGGAGTGATAGCGCATGTAGATCACGGTAAAACGACTACTAGTGATACATTGCTAGCAGGAGCAGGAATTATATCAGAAAGAGTAGCTGGGGAAGCTCTTTTGCTAGACTATTTAAATGTAGAAAAGGAAAGAGAGATGACAGTAAAAGCTGCCAATGCAAGCTTATATCACGAATATAACGGTAAACCATATGTTATAAACTTGATAGACACTCCGGGGCATGTAGATTTTACAGGTATGGTAACAAGAAGCCTTAGAGTACTAGACGGAGGAATAGTTGTTGTGGATTCTGCAGAAGGTGTTATGACACAAACTGAAACTGTTTTAAGACAAGCTCTTGAGGAAAGGGTTAAGCCTGTTTTATTTATTAATAAGGTGGACAGACTTATAAAGGAGCTTAAGTTTGGGCCACAACAAATCCAAGAAAGGTTTGTAGAAATAATAAAAGATGTAAACAATCTGATAGATATTTATGCAGAACCAGAATTTAAAAATAAGTGGAAAATAAATCCTGCTGAGGGCAGCGTGGCCTTTGGAAGTGCCAAAGATAAGTGGGCTTTAACCGTACCAGATGCATCAAAAAAAGGTATAACATTTCAGCAAATAATAGATGCATATTCTGCAAATACAAAAGATAAGGTTGTAGAATTAAGTAAAAAAGCACCAATCTGGGATGCACTGTTAAACATGGTAGTTAAGTTTATTCCAAACCCAAAAGAAGCTCAAAGGTATAGGGTACCTAAAATATGGAAAGGAAACTTAGACACAGATTTAGGTAAGGCAATGATAGAGGCAGACCCTAATGGTCCATTGATTTTTTATGCTAATGCAATTAAGGTAGAAAAGGCTGGAATTGTTGCAACTGGTAGAGTATTTTCTGGTACATTAGAGTCAGGAAAAGAGGTATATGTTGTTTCTAGCGATCGTACTGGAAGAATATTGCAGGTAAGCCTTTACATGGGACCATTTAGAGAGTTAACAAACAAAATACCCGCAGGCAATGTGGGTGCATTGATGGGTATAGAAGGGTTAAAATCTGGAGAAACCTTGGTTGATGTTGCGTATAAGTCTCAAGCAGCGCCATTTGAACAGCTCCATTATATAAGTGAACCTGTAGTAACCTCAGCAATAGAGCCTGCAAAGCTGCAGGACCTGCCTAAGATGATTGATGCACTTAAAAAATTAACGTTAGAAGATCCAAATCTGGTAGTTAAAATTAACGAAGAAACAGGGGAATACCTGATATCTGGTATGGGTCAACTACACCTAGAAATAGCTATGTGGATGCTAAAGGAGCTCTATGGTGTAGAAGTTAAGGCCAGCCCACCAATAGTTGTATATAGGGAATCTGTTAAAGAAAAAAGCGAAACGTTCGAAGGTAAAAGCCCCAATAAACATAATAGGTTCTATATAAGTGTTGAGCCTTTAAATGACCAAACTATAGATTTAGTTCATAAAGGTCTAGTGAATGAAGATCAAGAAGCTAAGGATAGAGCAAAGATTTTAAGAGATCAAGCTGGATGGGATTACGATGAGGCTAGAAAAATATGGTCAATAGATGAAAATATAAACATATTTGTTGATATGACATCTGGTGTGCAATACTTAAAGGAAGTTAAAGATACCATATTGGGTGGATTTAGAATTGCAGTAAAAGAGGGACCATTAGCAGCTGAGCCTGTTAGAGGTTTAAAGGTTATCTTACATGATGCAGAAATTCACGAAGATCCTGTTCATAGAGGTCCTGGGCAAATATATCCGGCAGTAAGAAATGCCATATGGGCTGCAATGCTAACTTCAAGACCAACTTTACTTGAACCAATACAGAAGCTAGACATAAAAGTTCCTATGGATTACTTAAGTCCAGTAACAACAATAATTACTAAGAAAAGAGGTAAAGTCTTAGATGTAAAACAAGTTGGTCTTCAAGTAACGGTTAGTGCTGAAATACCTGTTGCTGAAGGCTTTGATATATCTCAAGAACTAAGAGGTTCTACCGCAGGAAAGGCGTTTTGGGGAGCAGAATTTAGCAGATGGGCTCCAGTGCCAGATTCTATGTTAGATGATTTAATTAAAAAGATAAGAGATAGAAAAGGATTGCCTCCAAGACCTCCAAAGCTTGAGGATCTCTTGGGTCCTTAATTTGTAATCTAAATAAACTTATCGTTTAGTATAATATTTTTTCAAACTTTATAGAACTCAAGTTTTCATCTATATTTCCTTTTAATTCTTTAATTTTTATGTAATCATTTTCAATAACCAAACCTTGCCTGAACATTGCAACAGCGCAATTTTCAGTAGAAGCTGATGTACTCAATCCGCCCTCTGAAAGGAGATCAAGTCCGCTGTTAATATCTTGCTGAGATAGGCCACAATGTCCGTAAGGATGAGTATGCATGTTGTAGATTACTTTTACAAATGGTATTTTAACCCTTAGTAATTCTCCCTCCAATATTGTTAAATTAGAATTATAATCATATAGCATTAAATATTCTATATTTGACTCTGTAGTCTTTCTAGAAAAGTTTTTAATAATTTCAAGGTCGAATTTGTAAGGTATTAATGGGACAAAGCTATATAGATCTTTTATGCTTACAAAATTTTTTAAATATTTATCTTTTATTATTTTTATTTCCATATTATTTGCTTCATCTTCTATTGTATCGAATTCCCATGGAACGTCAACTTTCAATTCTATTCTTTTATTTTTTATTAACTGCCTTAATGAGTTTTCTTCGATTAGATTCTTCTCTACTTTTGCATCAAATAAGTTGTAACTTTCATCAAAAGAGTTTTCTATGGAAAGTATAACTTTATTAATAATAGCCAGTATAATAGATCCATTAGTTTTTGTATAAGTTTGAAATTTTTTGCTCATAGCTTATCTCCTTTAAAAGTCATGGCTGTTATCATAACAGTTAGCAATTGTTCATTTCTTAGATCTTCTATTAGTTTACGATTTATATCAATGGCTGCTTTATTGCTTTTTATCATAATTGTTGACCCTTCTATATAATTGCTTTTCCTGAAAATTATTTTATTTTTATCATTAAGCAATAGGTTTTTACTGCCATATCCTATTATGCTATCGCAAATATTTTTTGAACATAAAATAGCTAATATTAGTGTGTTATCATTTTTTATTTCATTGATTAACCAATATGGAAGATCTTGGGCTGCTTTCTCTGATTTAACTGCTATTATGCAATCCCCTCTAGGTGTTAGATCTTCATCTTTTGTTATTTCGAAGGTTGTTTTATGTGTAGCTTTTATATTTTTATGACCATGTGCATTAAATACGTACCATTTAGTGCTTATTTCTCTTGCTTTCATTGGGCTCATCTTTTTTATAAAAACTTTCTAATGTATTTGAGCTTTTGATATCTCTATTGTACGGTAATTTCATTAGTTCTTTAATTTTAGATGCCTTCTTTTCTCCTATTATTTTAGATAACTCTGCAATGCTAGAATTAAAAAATTTTTCTAAAGTACCAAAATGATCCAGTATCTTTTCTGCGGTTTTATCTCCAACACCTGGAAAAGATTGAATTATATAAAGTTGCCATTCCCTATTTTCATCTATTTTTGGTTTTTTATGGATTATGAAGTCTCCTGCAGATTCTTTATTTGATAAAGATTTTTTTAAAATAGCAACGATATAATTGGCTGTAGACTGCGTATCTATGCTCCATAAAATTTTTACATTAAAATCTATTATTAAAGAAATCAAAGCCGATTCTATTTGTTTTTCTCTATTTTCCCACGAGAGTATGACTTTTTTAAAATCACCTTCAACTATGTATATTATATTTTGATATTTTTGATATAACCTTTTTGCTTGATCAAACAGCCTTCCGTCAAATAAAGATTTTATAAAATCATAGGAGCTTTTCCTTTCAATTATTACCATGTCTGGAATTATATAGTCACCCTCTTCTAATTGCCTTCTTATCACTATTATACCATAAGACTCTAAAATCCTTGGTATACCTGATTGTTCTTCTCTTGTATCTGCATAGACTCTTAGCTTCTTTATTTCATCCATCTTTGGATTCACTGCTCTTACATTCATTATTAATTAATTGCATAGCATAGTTGAAAACTTTTTCCTTCTCTACAATTCCTTTTAAGGTTACTATCCCAGCCCCTTTATGTCCACCACCTTCACCATCAAATTTTTCTCCAATTAGTTTTGAAATTTTTGATGCATCAATTTTTTTCAATAGAGCTCTCTCTGAAGCTCTGATAGATATTCTTGTAGGGACAGACCTATTGATTGTTATAGCAACATCTGCTCCGTTTAATATTAAACTTCTAGATACTTCCGATTCAAATGATCCTATTTCAGTTAAAGCTAATATTAAATCTTTGCACGCTTTGCCTAAAGTTGCTCGTGATAATCCTTTTAGTCTGGCCATCCTATTCGAAAAGTCATCCTCAAGTGAGCTAACTATCTTGTTAAATATGTTTCTTGCATTATTATAATTTGCATTTTGTTCTAATAGATATATAATATCATAGAATGTATTTTTATTGGCTCTTTCAAGTTTGTTGCTATCAAACAATATACCTAAAATTCCTAATGTAGCTATATTTTCGTAAAAATTAATTGCCAATCCTTTAGCGAAGTTTGTTATAATTTCTGTAGTAGATGTGGCCTCTTTATCTATATAATATAAATCCATAATTTTATAAAGTTCACCTTCTTTATGATGATCTATTTGGATTTTTATCTTAACCTTATTTAGAATTTCTTCTAATCCTTTTAATTGAACAGGATTTGCTACATCTAATATGATTATTACATCATAGCTTATATTATCACAGTTTTCTATTTTAATGTTTAATTCTTTTATTGCATAATCTGCCTCCTTAGATAAGTTCTTAAAATAAATGCAGCATTTTTTGCCAAATTTTTTGCAAATGCTTTGCAGTATTAGTGCAGATGCTAATGAGTCTATATCTGAGTTATAATGCGATGTTATTAAAACATTTTTATTTTTAATCAAATTTAAAAAATCTTTAAGAAAATTATTGGAATTACTTACAGGCAAACCAATTCACTAATTTTTATGCTCCTCCACCTATTGTTGTTTTCCCAGTTGAAGGGCCTGTTATTCCTGATAGAAGCTGTCTTAATTCTGATGTCAATCTATCAATTTGATCTTTTACCATTGCTTCCTGGTTTTTAAGTGCTTTAATTCTTAATTCTAGGTCTTCCTTTTTTCCTTCTAGTTCTTTTAATAAGTCCTCCTTTTTGCTTTTTACTAAAACGAATCCTGTCATTTTAAATAGTTCTGTATCATCTGTTAATGATTTAAGCTTTTCCAATACTTTTTCTATTTCACCTAATGACGATTCAGCATTCATCCTTTCTTGAACTATTACATTATACGTATCTCTAAGCTGTAAGTATTTATTATATTTTGCTTCCGCTTCTGGTGGTATTTTTTCAACCAAAGCTTCTACCCCTACTTTTTAGGTAAAAGGTATCGTTTTTATGTTTAAATAAGCAAGATTTTTATTAAATTTTTTATTTCAAAATAACGTTTAAAATAAAAAATAAAAAACTAAATAAAAGGTTTTATGTATGAGTTTAAGGCAAAAAGAATAAATAAAGCTACTAATTCTTTTAAATATGCGGAAGGTGAAATCCATTTGTCAATCGCCTATAATCCGCTCGTGTTGGCAGCAAACGCAATGATTATAGTTCCTATATTAGTATTATTGCTCCTTGTTGCCGTAATATACTTATTAAAATGGTTATTAAAAGCAAGCTATGAAATAGAGAAGACAGAGCCATATAAGAAGGTTCCATTCGAGTCCTCCAACCCTCCAAAAGGTGTTGGAAAAGGTAGAATGACTTTTCAATACTTTGGTTATTTAATTATGTTTTTAGCTATGGAACCCGCTGTAGTTCTTTTAACCTTTATAGCTGTTTCTCCAAAAGAGTTAATATCTAAAACTATTTTGTTATATCTAGTATTGATTTTGGTTTTTGCTCCTTTGTTAGCCTATGCTGCATATGAGGCGAAACGTGTTAAGAATTGGATGTTTGGTTAAGGTGATTTTATATGGTTAAGGATGATGATAAAGAAAAGAATGAGGAAAGATTGAATGTATTTTATGGTGATTTAGATACAGTTGCACAAAGCGCGAAAGAAATGTTACTTAAAGGCTCTATTGGTAAAATGATTGATTGGGCTAATGCATTTAGTCTATGGCCTGTTCACTTAATGACAAGTTGTTGTGGATGTGAGATTGGAGCTGCTTGGGGACCTAGGTTTGATAATGAGAGATATGGATCTCTTCCATGGGTCAGTCCAAGGCAGACGAATTTGATAATTGTAGAAGGTACAGTAACTAAAAAGATGGCATGTTCAGTTAGAATAACATGGGATCAGATGCCATATCCTAAGTTTGCTGTAGCAATGGGAGCTTGTGCCTTAGATGGGGGTATTTTCTATAATAGTTATAATTTAGTTAGGCCTTGGCAAGTAATTCCAATAGATGTGTATATACCAGGTTGCCCGCCAAGACCAGAAGCAGTTGCAAGAGCTATTGTTGAATTACAAAGACTTTTAAGAAATAAATCAGTTGCATCTAAATGGGTTATTGAATCAAAGCGTGAGGATATGAAGAATATTATACCAAAAGAAGATTTGTGCAGTTGGAGAGGTGAAAAAGTTGATCTCAGTACAAGATATGATTAAAAATATTTTAAAGGATAATATTGTTAGTATAGAAGAAAATAAGGGCTATATCGATATAATAGTACCTGTTGAAAAGCTAGTTGAATCTGCAAAAAAGCTTAAAGAAGCTGGATTTGATCATGTAAAATCTGTAACTGCAGTTGATTATATTGCAAAAAAGCAGTTTAAAGTAACATATCACATTTCTAGCTTTTTGAATGAAGATCTATCTAAATATATTTTGGGTTTATCCTCTATTATTAGCAGAGATAATCCCCATATACCAAGTTTATCAAGAATTTGGGTAAGCGCGGAATTCCAAGAAAGAGAAGTATATGAATTTTTCGGAATTGTTTTTGATAATCATCCTGATTTACGTCTATTGCTTTTAACTCCAGTAGTTGCTGCATTAAAGCCATTAAGAAAGGACTTTGTGGTAAAGGAAGAAAGTGATAACATAGAAACTGATTATGCAGGATATAATGCTAATAAATGGTGGTAAAAATGGAAGCAGAAACCTCTAAAGGAGGAGAGTTATCTCATTTACCAGGTATGGAAGTTAGTCAGCTTTCAAAAAGCACATACGAAGTTTATATAGGTCCAGCTCATCCAGGATCTGGACATATGAGAATTGTGGTAGAAGTAGATGGAGATGTTATGGTTAAAGTAGACCCAGATATTGGATTTGTTCATAGAACCATGGAAAAGCTTGCAGAAGGAAGGGATTGGATTAAAAATATTCCATTATTTGAAAGGATGGCTATATTGGATGCATGCAATACGACATTACCATATGTTGAAGCTGTTGAAAAATTACTTGGTACAGAACCACCTATAAGAGCTAAATATTTAAGAACTTTATTGTGTGAAATTAATAGAATTGCAAGCCATCTCTATGGTATGGGAATATTTGGTGTGTTCTTGGGTCATTCAACCTTATATATGTGGGCATTTGGCGATAGAGAGATCTTTATTGAATTGGCAGAGCAATTAACTGGGGCTAGACTAACACATACGTATCCAGTATTTGGAGGAGTTAGAAGGGATATGCCAGACGATTTTCCAGAAGGGGCTAGAAAGGCAACAAAATATATGAGAAACAGGCTTTATGAATATGCAAAGATATTTCTTAATAATCCAAATATAAGAAGTAGATTAGAAAATGTAGGAGTGATGTCAAAGAATTTGGCAACAGAGCTTGGTATAGTAGGACCTAATTTAAGGGCAAGCGGTGTTAAATACGATGTTAGATTAAATGACCCTTACGAAGTATATAATGAATTAGACTTTGAAATTCCAGTTTTTGAGGAAGGAGATTCGTTAGCTAGGGCTTGGATGAGGGTTGAAGAGATAAGACAAAGTTTAAATATAATAGATCAAGCTGTTACATGGTTAGAAAAACATCCAAGAGATAACTTTATGCATGATAAGTTTTGGAAGACAGCACCTAAGCTTTATAAAGATGTATACTCTGGTCAAATAAAATATGCAGGAAAATATAGGATAAAGTTAATGCCATTGTTTGCAACATTAAAGGTCCCTCCGGGTAAGGCTTTTGCAAGAGTAGAAGGGGGCAGAGGTGAATACGTATATTATGTTGAAAGCGATGGCAAGGATGTGCCATATAGAGTAAGAGCTGTGACTCCATCGTTTAGAAATGTAATTGCTTTTAAATATCTGATGCCAGGTCACAGATTAATGGACTTACCAGCAATATATGGTAGTTTTGATTATTTCCCTCCGGAATTTGATAGGTGATTAAGATGAATGTATGGTATTTAGTTTATAAAGTTATTATTGATGATATAATATTTTACCCTCCTGTGTATCAATTTTTGATTATTCCTGGTTTAATAGCAGCATTGCTGGTTGCATTGTTTATAATTTGGTTTGAAAGAAAAGCAGCAGCATTTGTCCAAATGAGATACGGCCCGTGGGAAATAGCTCCAAAAATTGGTGGAGCTATACAATTGGTTGCAGATTTAACTAGATATGCATTGCAGGAAATAATAGTCCCTGAAACTGTTGATCAATTGCCATATATATTATCACCTATAGTGATGATAATTTTATCTTTGATGCCGTTGGAAGCAATTCCATTAACTTCTGTAAAACCATATTTCCCAATACCCATGGGTTATAGCTTATTAATAGCTGTTGCAATAAGTACATTATCTCCATTATTTGTTATAATTATGTCATGGGCCAGTAATAACAAATTCTCTTTGGTTGGAGGTGTTAGAGAATCATTTATTATAACTGCCTATGAGTTAATAGCTGTATTAGGATTTTTAACTGTTGCTGCTATGACCCATACATTTAATATGGTAAGTATCGTAAATACTCAAATGAGCGGTAAGTGGCTAGGTCTTTTAAATCCCATTGCTTTGCTTGTTGTATTTATTGCAATATTAATGTCTACAAGCGGTTTTCCATTCGAAATTCCAGACTCAGAAAGTGAGATAGTAGCAGGGCCATACACTGAGTATACAGGTTTATTATACGGGCTAAACATGGGAGGGGCTTACATAAGAAGATGGGTTTTTAGTGTATTAATGGTATTGGTGTTTCTTGGTGGATGGGCACCATATCATCCAACACCCGGAATAATAACTGGTTACTTTGTTCCAAGCTTAATAGTATCAATAAAGGCATTAATAGTTATGGCAATTATGAGCTTCCTAAGAACAGTTTATGGTAGATATAGAATGGATCAAGCCTTAGGGATAGCCTGGGAAATATTAATTCCATTGGCATTAGTTGCATTTGGAATAGGCCTAGCAGAGGCCTATTTTGGTATTATAATTTGAGGTGAAAGTTTATGCCAGCAAAGGTTTCATTAAAAAAGAATCCTAAAGTTAATCCACTAGGTAGGGTTTTTGCAGGTAATATTGGAGCCCTTTCTATGGGATTGAAGTACTTTTTCGATCCTAATAGAATTACTTTATTATATCCTCATGAATTCATAAAGCTTACTCAAGGATATAGAGGGTTTATAGTTTTAATCCAGGACTTGTGCATCAGTTGCTCATCATGTGCAAGAATTTGTCCAGCAAGAGCAATGAAAATGTTATCTGTTAAGGTATTTGATAAAAGATTAAAGAAGGAAATGGTAAAAAAGTTCCCAGTTATCAATTATAATAGATGTATCTTTTGTGGATATTGTGTTGATGTCTGCCCTACAGAGGCACTATATCATGTTCCATATCATGATTTAGTGTATAAAAACATGGAAGATATGATACTATCTTTGGATGACTTTGAAAAGGAGCCTGAAAATATTACTGCTAAAGAAGGTATACCTGTAAAATATTACTTTGATGAAAAAAGAGGTTTGGTAAAATTACCATATAAAGAAGAACTAGAAAAGGAGCAGCCTGCTCAGAGCACACAACAAGAGCAAAAACAATCTAAACAAAGCGAAACTGCTCAAGGAGGTGCAGCAAAATGAGCGTTTATGTTTCAATGCCTTTATTTGCTATCATATTGGGCATAGCATCTATTGTTGCTTCATATTTTGTAATTAAGACTAAGGATTTGGTTTATTCGAGCTCTATGTTAGCTGTGCTGGCATCTATAATTGCAGCTCTTCTTGCTTTAATAGGATATGGTATTGTTGCAGCATTCCAGGTTTTGATTTATGTAGGTGCAGCTGTTATGTTCATTATAATAGCAATATCTATGGTAGGATCAAGAGGGAGGGAAACAAAAGAGTCTTTCTTAGGCTTTATTGTTGGAACTTCTCTTGCTATATCTATAGCCTTAATATTAATTGGAGGTAGGTTATATAATTTATATACATATCCATCATACGTCAGCCCTTCGCAAGCTGCCCAAGGGCTATTGGATCATTATTTTCCCGTTGTTGCCTTGATATTAATAGCTCAAGCCGCTACATTGGTAGAAGCTATTAGCATTTCTAAGAGAGGTGATGCTTCATGATATTTATAGATAAATTAACTGGAGCAATAGTAATGCTGGTTTCAGTTATAATAATGGGAATCGGAGCATATGGTGTTTCATCATCTAGAAGCTTATTTAGACAACTTTTATCAATAGAAGTTATATTCAATGGTCTATTGCTATTAGTTCTATCTTTGCTTTCTTTTGATGCTATAATGGCTACTTATTTCGGTATAGTTGTTATATCTGTTGTGTCTGCAGAGGTTATAGTTGTTGTTTCTATTTTGATAGCATATTTGAGAGAAAGTGGATCTTTGAGTTCTGAAGATCTTGAAGAAGGAGGTGTTTGATTTTGATTTTAGGTTTTCCTTTATTATGGTTAACCATATTATTACCTCTTGTATTGGGTATTTTGGCCTGGCTTCTAGGTAAATATACAGGAGCAGTTAAAGCACTTATAGACTTGTCAGGTTTAGTATTATTAATCCCACTTGCAACTGTACTGTATTATTATGTAACAGGGCAGATATCAAAAAGTATAGTTGATCCTTTATATATAAATCTAAGCTCATATAGAATAGGTTCATTTTACTTAGGAATCGATGGTTTGTCTGCACCCATTGTTATAGGAATATCAATTGTAACATCATTTGTTTCATTTTATGGAATAAAATACATGATAAAAAGAATAGAAGAAATGAAGGAAAATAAAGAATCTGTGCCAAATCTGGGTTCTTATGTTTTGCTATATAACATATTTGCTATAACAATGCTAGGAATAGCCTATTCAAGTAATTTAATAGAATTTTATATATTTTTAGAAGGTACACTAATTTCTTCATTTTTATTAATAGCTTATTATGGCTATGGGGATAGAAGAAAAATTTCGTTGCTGTATTTTGTTTGGACCCATATTGGGGCTGTATTATTATTAACTGGTATTCTTTATCTTGGATCTATTGTAGGTTCATTTAATTACATGATTTTAAGTAATAATGAATTGATACCGGTAGGCTCTCTCCAATTGATTTTGGGAAGCGCAACAACTATAATTGCATTATTAATGCTTATTGGGCTTTTTGTTAAAATGGCGGTGTTTGGTGTACATATGTGGTTACCATATGCGCATGCTGAAGCACCAACTCCTATATCGGCATTGTTATCACCTAATCTAATAGGACTTGCAGGTTATGCTATAGCAAGGTTTGTTTTCCAATTCTTCCCCACTCTCATGCTGAGTTGGAGGCCGTATTTGTTAACCCTAGCATTTGTAACAATATTTTATGGAGGGCTTGTTGCCTTAAGGCAAAAGGATTTCAAAAGATTTTTAGCATATTCTAGTATAAGCCAAATGGGCTATATGTTGCTTGGTCTATCTACACTGACTTCTTATGGGATTATAGGAGCAATGCTAATTTATCTATCTCATGCCATTGGAAAGGCCATACTATTTATGAGTGCGGGGGTGTTTATTACAGAATTGCACAACTTGAGGGATATAACAAAAATGGGAGGGCTTGCCAAGAAATATCCTTTCACAGCTGCATTGGCATTATTTGGATTTATGAATTTAACAGGTCTACCACCTAGCGTGGGAATGTGGAGCGAAATATTGATAGTGATGGGTCTAATGCATGCATACGGATTAAGCAGTTTATTAAATTTAATTGGATTTTCTGCCCTACTAACTGTTGGTCTTACATTAACAGGAGCATATTCGTTTATAATGATGAGGAGGATATTTTATGGGCAACCAAGAAGTAAAATAGAAAAACATGAAAGTATCGATGGCTTCAAATTATCTATATTTGCAATAGCTGTATTTGGATTTGTATTTTTCATAGTAATAAACCCAGTAATTTCAAGCCTTAATACATCTGTGATATCATTTATAATATCTTTTTTAGGTAGGTGATATTTATGGTAGTTACAATTTACTCAAATTGGTACGAATGGAATTCCATATGGCTCTCCCCATTTTTAGGTGCAGCCATATTAGCATTGACATGGCTTTTTGGAGTAAGAAATGAAAAATTATATAACATAATAAGTGTATTAAGCATATTAGTTTCTGCTATAGTATCTTCGTTTGCATTATACGATGTATTGATTAAGCACGAAATAATAATTGCAGAGACCTCAACCTATTGGGTAAGCCTGCTTAAGATAAAGGTTGGAGTATATCTAGATGGTTTAGGAGCAATAATGGCTACTATTGTATCATGGCTGAGCTTTCTAATAGCAGTTTATAGCATAGATTATATGAAAAATGATTGGGGGGTTCAAAGATATTTCTTCTTTATTTCATTCTTCGTGGGAAGCATGTTACTATTGGTTACAGCAAGCAATTTGATTTTAATGTTTATAGGTTGGGAAGGAACCGGGCTTGCAAGCTATGCATTGATAGGTCACTGGTACAGTGATGAAGAGCAATATTGGGTTGGAGCTCCAAAAAGAAAGGCATTAGGACTACCAATGTATTTTGAGCCCAGCACAAGTGGTATAAGAGCTATTTTATTTACAAGAGTTGGTGATGTAGGATTTTTGGTGGGAATAACTTCGTTGTTTTTCTTGGCAAGTTCCATGTCAATACCTACAATTGCTTCTACTGCAGGCACATGGATGAGCTTATTAGCTTCAAAAGGTATGTTAACAGCTTTCTTATTAATCTTTACATTAGGTGCCTTAGCTAAAAGTGCGCAATTCCCATTCCACGAATGGCTCGTAACAGCAATGACTGGTCCAACGCCTGTATCTGCGTTGATACATGCTGCAACTATGGTAAAAGCTGGGGTTTATTACATTTTGAGATTTGCTCCGATATTTTTTGTGGGTGCAATTGCTGCGGCAAGTGCAGCTGCAATATCGGAAACTCATCAATATTTCTATATTGTAGCAGGATTAGCTGTTACAACAGTATTTATAATGGCAACTATGGCTATAGTAAGCAATGAATTTAAGCTAATTCTAGCATATTCTACTGCTGAATATTTAGGATATATGATACTAGCCGTTGCTGTAGGAGGTTTATTTGTTACAACTCATAATTTCTCGGCTATGGCAGATGCTGAACTTGCAGGGATTGCAATGTTATTGGCTCACGCTGTATTTAAAGCAGCTCTATTCTTAATAGCAGGATATGCGTTGCATGTTGCAGATAGCAGATTTATTGATAATATGGGAAACTACTCAAAATACATGAAAGTTACAGCAGTTTCTATGTGGTTAGCAGGTCTGAGCTTAGCCGCCATCCCACCGTTCAGCGGGTTCTTTGCAAAAGAGCTAGTATTAGAAAATGTTAGCAAAACAGGCTATCTAGGTCTCTATATATTTGCAGTATTAGCAGTATTTTTCACCGCAGCTTATATATCTAGGCTTATTATCAGAGTCTTTCATGCGCCTCCATATATAGAAAACAAAGAGGCAGAACATCATCTCCGCGAAGCTCCTATACTGATGCTAGGCCCCTATAGTGTTTTAGCCATAGCAGCATTGGTATTAGGAGCTCTGTGGTTCTGGACTGGAAAAGGCTTAGAGATAGGAATATTTGAGACCTTGGGAATACAAGCATCTCCAATATATAATGTTGCAATAGATGCCAGCACAATTATAATAACATCATTAATTGTTGTTGATTTTGTTATAATAGCATTACTGTATCTAAGAAGATACAACTTTATGGGATTGCTAGATAAGAGTTCGACATTAAGGGCTATTCATGGATTTTTATATGATAGATGGTTTATCAACTCAGCAATATACTATTTGGTATTATATCCATTTGCTGGATTATCATGGCTGCTTGGAGTAATTAATTCAGCAATAGATTCGTTTTACCACTTTGTTCTGCCAAAGACTGGAGAGCTTTTATCTAAGAGCCTTAGATCATTTTTCAGAGGTAGAACTGATTATCTGATTGCCATGTATATAATAATGGCAAGTATCATAATGTTAATAATATACTTTGGATGGTGATTGGTCGTGTGGAAAATTAATATAATAGAATTTTTCTTATATTTGACATTAGCAGTTGGTTTGGTTGCTCCACTAACAGGAGTAAAAGATAAAGAAAGTTCATGGCCCGTAGCATTTGCTGGCATAGGAATTGGATCATTTTTTATTGTATCAATTTTGACGCTTTATTCCACATTTACACAATATATAACATTTTATGGGGGCTTAATCATACAAGATTCGTTTACCTCAATTATATTGCTAGGTTCATCAATAGCATCAATAATATTTCTTATAGGCATAGGAAAAGATGCTATGAAGTGGAATAGTAGGCCGGCTTTATACAGTTTAATACCATTAGTTTTATTTGGTTTATTCTTCTTAGCTGGTTCTGCAGATGCATTAATGCTATTGGCATCTTGGTTGTTGGTATCAGTAGCGAGCTATGTATTTGTTTCATTACCAAATGGAAAGGAAAGTAAATCAGCAGCTATAAGATACATAATGGTTGGTATGATTGCTACACTTATATTGGTTGCATGGATATCATTTTTAACACTGACACCAAAGTCAGCAGTAGATGAGTTTTCATTTTCATCCTTAGTTCCATCAACAAAGATAGGATATGGATTGGCAGGTCTAGCATTGCTTTTATTTTTAGCAGCATTAGGATTTAAGGTAGGCCTATTTCCATTCCATTGGTGGTTACCAAGCGTTTATGGAAGAGGCGATGGCAGAGGAATATCATTTGTGGCAGGAGTGGTAAAACTAGGGTTTATAGCTGTAATTGCAAGGACTATAGTTATATTTGCATTTTCATCTGATGGAGTAAGTCCTATCGCAGGCTATGCAGCTGTATTAATAGCAGTTCTAGCAGTTGCAACTATGATTTACGGAAATTTTGCAGCATTGACTACTAGAAACTTCCAGGTAATTTTATCATATAGCAGTATGGCTCAGGTTGGATACATATTTGCTGCTATAGCAGCAGCTGCATATTTTGCAGGAAATGCAAATTATGGGTTATTAAAGCTAGCCATGTTTGCTGTAGCTTTACAAGCAATAGCTTATGGTATAGCCAAAACACCATTGTTTGAGTTTGTAGGAAAAACAAAACAAGAATTAAGCGACTTGCATGGATTATTAAGTGTAAATCCAGCCGCAGCTATATCAGTTTCAATACTTTTATTTAGTCTATTGGGTATACCCCCATTATTAGGTTTCTGGGGAAAGTTGTACTTATTCCTATCAGCATCCGGATATACAGTTTGGTTAGTGCTAGTTGCTTTGATTAACAGCGGAATAAGTGCAGTCTATTATATTATAGCTTCTAGAGAAATACTATCTAAAGGTGATAATAAAATTAATGTAGGAAGAAGTTATACAGCTGCGTTGATAATAGCTGCGTTGGCTATCATTATTATAGGTATATATGCTCCTTTCTTATTAAAAGGTATTGTTAGCTTATATTATTAATTTTATTTTTTATTTAAATTTTTATGAAAGTATGCCGCCGCCGGGATTCGAACCCGGGACCTCCGGATTACTCAGGCGATATCCTCGATTTCGGTTAAAGGCCGTATGAGTCCGGCGCTCTAACCTCCTGAGCTACGGCGGCCCAAAAATTAATGATTTCTAGATAAATTTTAACCTTTTCCTTAGGATTACTTTCGGAAAGCATGGATAAATTTTATTTTCCTCTATAGTTATGATTTTTATCATGATGCACATAAGTGTTAAATTGGTATTACCTATGATAGGTGATAAAGATATGTATGACTATAGGAACAATGAGCTTAGAATAGTTAGCTTTAGGATAGACACAGATACATTGTTTGAGTTAGATAAAATTAGTCTTAAATCTAGGAAAAATAGGAGTGAAGTTATCAGAAGGGCAATAGAAATATATCTAGCAGAAAATAATAAATAGTTTTTCTATACATATTTTGTAGATATAAAAAATTGTAAATAAAAATTTTATTATGATAATTATTAGGTGAAAATAAGTGGCAAAAATCTGGACATATCTGATAGCAGGTTTAATAGTTGGATTAGTAATAGGGATACCATTAGGTTATGTTGTATCTCCTAAACCTGTGTCTACAACTACGACAACTACAACACAATCGCAACAGGTTTTTACTATCGGAGCTGCAGGAACATTAAAATTTGCCTTTGGCAATTTATTGAATTTAACTAATAAGCTATATCCAGGATTAAGTACAGGAACTCCGCTTTTCAAAGGTAGCGGAGAAGTAGCGCAAGATGAAATTTCTACAAAAGAGTTTAGCGTTGTGGCATCTGCCGATACTACAACTATACCAGCTGATCTTTTTAAAAATGTAACAAATTACGAAATAGCTTTTGGTGTTACACAAATGGTTGTAATAGTAGACCTTCAAACTCAGCCAGGAAAAGAGGTTTATTCATTATGGAAACAAGTACAAACTATGGAACCTTTATCTCAACAATGGAATCAGACTTGGAAACAGATATTTAGTATTATTGCTTTGAATCCATCTACTGTAGTTGGTGTATCTAATCCATTTACCGATCCAAGTGGCTACCAAGCCCAATGTGTTTTAAAATTAGCTGGCTTAACCTTCTTTAACAATGCATCATATTTATATAATTCTGTATATGGGAATGTTAATAGGTATGATATGAGAAATACAGAAATCGATTTGCTAACATTGATGGCAACTAATAATTCTGTTCAGTTTATTTTATCAGGTTACTTATCTAATGCGAT
Organism: Caldisphaera sp.; assembly: GCA_002877855.1. The sequence goes on along the minus strand of PNIA01000003.1, from coordinate 19,381 downwards.
GCCTCAAACAAAATCTTATCAAAGTCAAGGCATAAATATAACTTACATAACATTACCCCCTCAAATAAATTTGGGCAACTTAAGTTATGTAAATTATTATCATAATGTTAATGTAACATGGACAGAATTAGGAGAAACAAAGACATTTACATGTAATCCTGTTGTATATACAATTACAATACCTGAACAAGCACCTAATAAGAATGCAGCTATTAATTTTATCTTATTGTTATTTAGTCCACTAGGTCAGCAGATTTTGCAGCAATACGGTATTAATCCAATTGTTCCAGGAATAGTTTATGGTAACATAAGTAGTGTACCAGCACAAATTAGACCATTTGTAATTCCAGTTAACCAAACAAACTTAGCAAGCATATTTCCATAGGGATGCCAATGGCATGAATAATTTTAGATCACATTCTTTTTTTGTTTTTGTGTTAATTATATCATCTTTGTTATTATTGTTTTTTATTTATCCTTTAGCTATATTAATAATAGTTGGTAGCAAGGGAATATTATCAGCTTTGGAGAATAAACCATTTTTAGCTTCGATAGAGATTACTATAATAATCTCTAGCATAGCTGCTATATCAGCTATAATTTTTGGTGTTCCGCTAGGTTACATTATTGCTAGATACAATTTTAAATTCAAGAATATTATAGAAACCATTATTGATATGCCAATAGTAATTCCTCATATAGTGGTTGGTCTAATGGTTATATTGGCATTTTCATCTCAATATGGTATAGGCCCATTGTTACATAGATATGGGATAACAGTTATAGATACTATATTGGGGGCGACTTTAGCTGTATCATATTTATCATCTACTTATACTATTAGGGTTGTAGAATCCTCTATAAAGATGATAGACCCAGAGCTTGAGCTTGTTTCTCGAAGTTTAGGGGCTTCTCAATTTAGAACATTTTTTCAAATAATAATACCTAATATTTGGAGGTCAATTATAAATGGGGCAATATTAACTTGGGCTAGAGCAGTTTCAGAAGCTGGAGCACTTTTTATAGTTGCATATTATGTGGTATTTAATAAAACAACAGTATATCCTTCTTCAGTATTTATTTATGAAAGCTATATAGGTTTAGGTATTATAGAAGCAGTTAAGTTTGCTGCAACCTTAGCAGTAATAGTTATTGGTATATTTATTTTGTTTAGAATATTAATAAACTTAAAGGGAAACAAAAGTTGAAAATACTAACAATACAAAACTTAGTTACTAAGTTACCAGGATTTACACTAGGTCCTATCAATTTGGATATAGATGAATATGAGTATTATGTTTTATTTGGCCCTAACGGTAGTGGTAAATCTACACTATTAAAGACTATATTGGGTTTTTATAGGCCAGAATCAGGAAAAATTATTGTTAATAATGTAGATATAACAAAAATTCCAATAGAAAAAAGAAATATTGGTTATGTTCCACAATCGTATTCATTGTTTAATAATATGTCAGTAAAGGAAAACTTGGAGTTCGGATTAAGAGTAAGAAAAATTAATAAAAAAGATAGAGAAGAAAAAATAAATGAAGTTTCGGAGATGCTTAATATTAAAAATTTGTTGAATAAAAAATCAAATCAACTAAGTTCTGGTCAACAACAATTAGTATCAATAGCTAGGTCATTAGTTACAAGCCCCAAATTATTATTGTTGGACGAGCCTTTATCTAATTTAGACCCTCAAGTAAAACAAAACATCAGGAAAGTATTAAAAAAAATTAAAAATTCAAGAAAAACAACTATAATTCATGTAACGCATTTAATTGAAGACGCTTATGAACTTTCCTCAAATATAATCTTTTTATATAAAGGAAGAATATTAGAAATGGGTAACTCTATGGATTTGTTTTTATATCCTAAAACTAAAGAATTGGCTGAATATCTAGGATATATAAATATTTTTCCTGCAGAAATCAAGAAAACAAATAATGATTTAGTAGTTTCTTTAGATTCAAACTTTAATTTAAAGATACGTAATGATTATTATGAATCAGAAAATGTATTTGTAGCTTTTAGACCACAAGATGTTATTATACAAGATAATATTTTAACAGATTATATTAACAATAATTGCTTTAAAGGAGTAATAGAAGATTTTACAATAACCTCTAATGGTTTTCTTTACACAATTAAGGTTTCAGACAAAATAAACATAGTTTTTTTATCAGATAAGAAATTTGAAAATGGTAAAAAAATAAGTTTTTGTATAGATCCTAATAAAATAAGAATAGTTAAAGAATTAAAATGAAAAAATATTTCACCCCCTTTTTCGACAAAAACTATTGAAAGCCGGGGTGGCCGAGTGGTCCAAGGCGGCGGGCTGCAGTAGCAGTGAGGTTAGCCCATCGTTGTTAGAGACCCGTTATTTCCCGGGTTCGAATCCCGGCCCCGGCTTTTTATGGATAATTATTTTTATTATGAATAGATTTATCCCGTGAATTAACAATAAAACAGAGGGCTATGAAGTGCCTAGCGACGAGATGACCAATAATGAGGGATGAAATGGAAAAGCCGAATGAGCCCCTTTCAAGTTGCAAGGTTAGAATAATTAATGGTTATGAAGATATAGTCAGCGAATTAAATAAAATTAAGGAGGTTATTTATGTATATAATTCTGAAATATCAAATAAAGGATATTATTTAAAGCCAGTTCATAAGGTATATAAGTTAAAAAATAGGAATAAAATTATATATGAGTACTATGGTAGATATTGGTGGAAAAAATTAGATAAAAAGTTAATATATTCAGGGGTAGTCAAGCCTAAAATATTACCAAGCCCACCAGAAAATCCTATTGAAGGGTTATCAATAATTAGGGAAGGAAATGATATAGTCATAGATTGTAATGTTTATGAAAAATTTAAGTGGGTTTTCAAAAATAAAAAGATAGAAAGAACTTGGTAAGATGGAGATGTTAATGTATTGGCAAGAAAAAGCATGTCAACTGTTGACATATATTCATGGATTAATACTACAGGCAAAAAATTGGTTGGTCAAAGAGTGGATAATATTTATCAAGAAGACGAACTAATATTAATAAAAATAAAAATAGACGTTGGGGATATGCTTTTAGTCGAACCTTCAAATAGAATACATTATACTCAAAGGATAAAACCATCGAAAGAATTTAATGAAAAGCAGTTCGTATTATTATTGAGAAAATATACTAGAGATTTAAGAGTAACTGATGTAAAGCAACTTGGATTTGATAGAGTAATATCGTTTACTTTTTCTAATAACTTTAAACTTTATGCAGAGCTATTGCCTAGAGGAGTTAGTGTATTAGTAGATGATAATAATTTTATAATTGGTGGAAACAAATACATTAGGTTTAAGGATAGAGAAATAAAAATTAAAAAAGAATATAGGTTACCATCATTAATTAATGATAAACCATGGGAATTAAGTTATGGTGCTATTGATAATCAATTACGTAAATTTAAAGACGTCATTAGAGGATTAGTATTAGGATTGAATCTACCTGGAGAAGTAGCGGAAGAGGTAGTTTACTTATCGGGTATAAAAAAAGATGAAGATCCGAATAAATTAGAAACAAAAGATATAGAGTCATTATTAATTAATTTAAACAATTTAATAAAAGAATCATTATTGGGAAAAGGATATATAGCGTATTCACTGGATAACGAACCAATACAAGTTACTCCATTTAAACCTAAAAGTCTTATAGAAAATAATTTGAATGTATCTGAATATAATCTTTTTGATAATGCTTTAGATGAATACTTTAACACAATAGTTAAAGTTAAGGCAGATGTTAAATTAGAAGAAGAAAAGGAAAAAATTTTGCATAGCATAGAAGAGAACAAAGTATTAGCTAATCAATTTCTCGAAGAATCCAAAAAATTAGAAGAAGAAGCTAATATAATCGCTTCAAACTACTCATATTTTAACCAAATTTTACATTGTATTAAGGAATATTTAAATAAAAAAGATAAGATATGTGATGCTGTTAAAAAAATAGATTTTAAAGAAAGATATGCATTAATAAATTATGAAAACGATTTAATAAAAATTTATTATGATGAAGAAGGTCTTGATAAAAGTATTGTAAGGCTTTACAAAGAAGCTGGAGAGCTTAAATCAAAGTCTAAAAGAGCTTTGAAATCAATAGAGGATATGCAGTTGAAGCTAAGTGAAATACAAAGCAAGCTAATTCTTAATGAAATTAAACAAAAGATTAGAAATAGAAAAAGAGAGTGGTACGAGAAGTATCATTGGGTTATCACAAAAAATAATTTATTAGCAATTGGGGGAAAAGATGCAGATCAAAACGAAAGTATTGTTAAAAAATACCTGAGAGATAAAGACATATTTATTCATGCAGATATACATGGATCACCTGCGGTAGTTTTATTTAATGAAGAAGAGAAGGCTAACGAAGAGGACATTTATGATGCTGCTATAATAACAGTTGCATATAGCAAGGCATGGAAAGGTGGAATGGGTGGTTTGAGGGCTTATTGGGTTTATGGAAATCAGGTATCTAAAAGCCCTCCTTCAGGGGAATATTTAGCAAAAGGTTCTTTTATGATATATGGAAAAAAGAATATCTTAAAACAATTTGACATGCAAATATTTGTTGGAATTGCATTAAATTCTGAAGGTTTACCAGTAATTATTTCTGGAAACGAAAATATAGTAAAGGAACAATCTTTAGTTTATGCAAAATTAATTCCAGGAAATTTCCAAGTACTTGATATCGCTAAAAAAATAAAAGAAATGGCAGAAAAAATAGTCATTTATGAATACAAGTCTTTAATAGTAGCAATAGATGATAATGAAATATCACAAAGAATTCCAGGCAAATCGCAAATAGTTTTTGTTAAAAATGGTGAAAATAAAAAATTAAAAACAATACAAAAATGAAATTAAAAATTTATAATAAAAAAGTTTTTTATATGAAAGTATAGCACAATAATTTTTAAAACCCAATTCTCTAATCTTTATGAGGGGTCTAATAAGATGTCAGTAGTTACAGTAAAAAAGCTAGACATGCTAGATACAGTTCAGCCGCCTATATGTACTAGTTGTGGTAAGATAATTCATCCAAGAGAAAAAGCTGTAGCATTTTATTGCCCTAATTGCGGAAAAGCTTTAATATGGAGATGCTCTAAATGCAGAAAGCAAGGCATGAAATACAAATGTCCTAATTGTGGATTTGTTGGTCCATGAGGTTTGATTTATATGGCAAAAGTTGCAGTTGTTTTAAAAGTCATGCCCAATTCATTGGATATTAATTTGAGTGACCTTAAAGATAGTATTAAGAAATCATTACCAGAAGGGTATAATATATTGGATAGCAAAGAAGAACCTGTAGCTTTTGGTTTAAAGGCTTTAATACTTTTGGTCTCGATGCCAGAAAATACTGAGGGTGGAACTGAAGAATTGGAATCTAAAATAAGAGAAGTAAATGGTGTAGAAGATGTAGAAGTGGAAACTATTAGTAGATTAAGTGAATAACATTATGGTTTCTGGTTTCTCCAATCCATTTCTTACCTCAACAATTGTATTTATTTTATCTTTTATTTCTAATGTTATTCCTTTTGGAGGTCCACCATATACTATTGTTACTGTAACATTACTATTTGAAATTGGCTTTAAATACTATTGGCTATTTGTATTTATTGCATCGTTTGGAGCAATTCTATCAAAGATAGTTATGTTTTTAGTAGGAAAAGGATTTAGCAGGCAGTTAGGAAAAAATAAAAACGTTAGGTTTATATCTAAATTTTCAAGCAAGAAAATATTTTATTTGATATTGTTTATACTTGCAATAATACCTGTTTTACCTTTTGATGGCTATTTATTTATAGCTGGAGGTGCTGCAAACATTTCATTAATTAAAATGTCTTCTATAGTTTCTATTGCAAAATTGATAAAAACTTCTCTCGAAATTTATATAGAATTAAAAATAATAGGTATATTTTCCTATATTTTATCTATATCTAAGCCAACTATAGCTGTTTTGCTAACGGTCTTATTTATAGCTGTTGGGATAATTGGTTTTAAATTGGATTGGGAAAGTATTGTCCATAAGATAAGAGCATATTTTAACCATTAAATATTTAAAGTTATAATTCTTTAAAGTAATAATAAATTAGAGGTAAATTGAATTGCCAAGATTGATAGAACTAATAACTCTAGGAACAGGAGGGGCTTACCCAGGAGAAAATAGATTTACCTCTTCTTATGTAATAAAGGACTGGTTAGGTAATATAATACTTTTAGATTCAGGGGAAGGAGTTCAACATAGACTCAGGCAGGCTGATGTTCCATTAACAAGAATAAATACGATATTAATAACTCACGGTCATGGAGATCATATAAATGGATTACCGGGTCTTTTGCAATCAATGTATTTAAATACTAGAAACATACCATTAAATATCGTAGCTCCAAAGGATGTAATTAATTTTATAAAAGAGGCATTAATTTTAGAGGGTTCAAACTTAGGATTTGAAATAAGGCTTTTTGAAATTAATAGTAGTTATGGCAATATAGAAATTTTTAATCAAAGAGGAGATAAAATAATTGTGTATTGGTTTGAGGTATGCCATTCAAGGGAAGCTTATGGTTATACTATTGAATGGAATTTAAGACCGAGGGTTATTAGAGGGGAAATGGAAAAACAAGGAATTAAACCCGGTCCAGATATAGAAAAAATTGTAGATAATTATGAAGAAAATCAAGATATCTTGACCAAAATTAAACCCTTTAGGTTAGCTTATACTGGAGATACAAGACCATGCGAGAAGGTCATTAATGGTGCAAAAGGCTCTAATGTTATAATACATGAATCAACATTTTCTGAAGAAAATTCGGACGAAGCAAACCAGTTTTACCATAGTACAGCAAAAGGAGCAGCATTTATTGCAAAGGAGTCAAATTCTCAACTCTTGATTTTGACGCATATTAGCTCTAGATACGAGGGATTCGAAGCTGTTGAATTGGAAAGACAAGCAAAAGAAGTATTCCCTAATTCAATATTAACATGGGATCTGGCAAAATACAGATTTATTGTTTCTTGACTTCTACTCCTTTTAGTATTTAAAGACCTAGATTTTTATCATCTGGCAATCTTTTCTCCCATAAAGGTTTTCCTCTAGCAGTTTGGGGTGCCAGCCAATCTATTATTTCTCCTATACAATTGCATTCTATTATAATCTTTATTGGTCCTAAAGGTGATTCATTATCATATGATATGAAGCTTATTTTACCTTGATAAGCAGCTTGCTTGTGTAATAATAGCACTAATTTATTTCCGTGAATTCTTTTCAACATATAAGATCTTGAGGCATCTAAAATTGCTTGTATTCTTAAAGAATCATGAAGTTTGATTAATGATTTAAATGAATTCGAATATGCTTTAATTATTTTATAGTCTCCTTGATCTAAAATTTCTAGGCTTTCGGGTGTGAAAAAATTTGTTATGGTCTTAATTACTTTTTCTTCATCTTCAGTAGGTCTCAATTCCGCCTCTACAGTAATTTTTCCATGATCCATCTTTAATTGCACCAATTATTTTTTCTATATTTAATGAGCTATTTCCTTCTTCTTCGTTTATAATCATGTAATCTGAAAGGGCTATAACGTTTCCTATGCCATATTCTAAATTTTTCATGTCCCTAAAAAATAGATCATTCCAAGTAATTTCTTTCGATTCTCTATTTCTTTCTTTCAATCTAATCAACCTTTTAATTGGGGATGCATGGACTGCTATTAAACAAATCTTGAATTTCTCTCTTAGTATTTTTAGTTCCTCAATCCCCCTAACACCATCTATTAAAACAATATTTTTGTTGTAGCTGTTTAATCTTTCTAAGAGAAGTAATGCAACAGCATTATTACCTTTTTCCTTTCTTAATTGGGTTGCTATTTTTTCAACATTTTCCAAGGTCAAAGGTAGGCCTCTTGACAAGACTTCTTCTCTAACTATATCACCCATAGAAAATATTGGGGCATTTAATCTATCAGATATTAGTTTTGCAATATAGCTTTTCCCACTACCTGGCATGCCTGTAATCGCGATTGCTAGCTTTTCTTCCAATATTTGCTTCACCAAATTTTAAAGTTTATAGCCGATTTTTCTTAACAATTCCTTTCTTTCCTTTTTGTCATTTTCATTTTCAATACCTAATGGTTTAAACCCATCACAAACACCAAGTATTGATCTGCTTTCTCCTAAATCGGCTATAATTAATTTTACAGGATTTGATGTTGCTACATATAAATTTACAACTTCTTGTATATTTTTTATTGCATTTAAAACGTTAATGGGCCATGAATCTTTCATGTATATTACAAATACATGCCCTGCAGCGATTTGCTTGCATGTATCTATAGCCTGCTTGGTTAATCCATCTTCATTGCCTTCAAATCTTATTAATCTCTTTCCTGAGGCCTCACAAAAAGCAATCCCAAACTTTGATGAAGGGCAGCTTGTTGCTAGGGTTTCATATAAATCTTCAACAGATTTTATAAAATGACTCTGCCCTATTATTACATTAGTTCCTTCTGGAACTTGCACATCTAGGACCTGCAATTCCAATTTAATCACCATTATTTTTTAATAAGAATAAACTTAAATGTTTTATTGTATTACATAAATTTAACCTAGTCACTTTTTGATAAAGATTTAAGCCTTTCTACAAATCCTAAGGCTTCAAGCCTTTCTAGCAAATAACCTGGTATACAATTTTTCCACCCATCTTGGCCTTTAATTATTTGGGTTCTGATTGAAGTACCGCTGCACATGTTTCTATTAAACATTGGTTGTACTATGGCCTTTAATCCCATGTCTTTAAAAAGATGCAATACTAGTTGGTTTCCTGAAACAACTCCATCAAAGTCAGGCAACAACATTTTTAAGTATTGAACCCATACCTTGTTCATCTCTAGGTCTAATGTTGGAACTATGTAGATTCTTTTACAATAATCTTCTCCAAATTCATTGATTAATGCTTCTTTAAGCAAAGAGATTCTTTCTCCAGCTGTTAATGGGTTTTTTATAGTATAGCTTTCTTGAGAGGAACCTATTACTACTATAACCTCATTAGAAATGCTTAATGTATATTCAATAGCCTTTAGATGTCCGTAATGGACCGGTTGAAACCTTCCTGGAAATAGCAATCTATTATATGGCACTTTCATTTTTAACCCCCCGATATAAAAAAACTTTAGGGACTATAAAGTATTATTATGTTGGTGAAGCATGGATAAATGGAAGGAGATAGATGATAAAGTATTTAATTATAAAATAAATGAATTAGCAGAAAAGCTAGCAAAAAAATATGGATATTCAAGCTATATAGTAGAAAGATATCTTATGCTTTTAGGAAAAGAAGAAACTATTGAATTGTTGCAAGCAAATGAAGCATCACTACCTGAAACGATAAGATGTAATGATTTCCTTATCAAATGCAACAAATTGGAAAAGAGATTAAAGGAAAAGGGATTTAAAATTGGGAAAATACCTTTCCTACCTCATGGTTATGAAATAATAAAGTCACCATATAAACCAGGCGCAACCCACGAGTATCTTATGGGTTATTATTATATACAGGACCCTGGCTCTATGTTGATTACTTATCTCTTAAATCCAAGAAAAAATGAAATAATAGTTGATATGGCAGCTGCCCCTGGAGGTAAATCAAGCCAAATACTGCAGCTTACAAATGATAATGTGAGGCTAATAGCTGTTGAGCTTAAATCTAATAGAGTTAAATCTTTGAGATCCAATTTACAAAGAATGGGCTTTTCTAGTTATTTAATATTAGAGACAGACGCTAGGAAATTAAATTTAAAAGATATAGATAGAGTACTATTGGATTCCCCATCAAGTGGGGAAGGAATTATTAGAAAAGATCCAAGAAGAAAGACAAGCAGACCTAGAGGAGATATGAAGAAAATTCATAGGTTGCAGCTCAACTTGTTAAATAAAGGATTAGATTTATTGAAGAATGGTGGAGAAATGATTTATGCTGCATGTTCAACTGCCATTGAAGAGGGTGAATACGTTATTAACAAAATTTTACATGAAAGAAGTAACGTAGATATAGTTAAGGTGAATTCACCTATAGGAAGTAATGCATTTATCGAATTTAATGGTGTAAAGTTTGATGATAGAATATCAAGCTGTTTAAGATTATGGCCACATAGGGATGGTACGGAGGGTTTTTTTATATGCAAGCTAAAGAAGCTCCAAGATTAAGGGATCTAAGTGAAAAAGAGTTGCATATCATTAAGGAATTTACAGACAGTTTAGGGATAAAAATAGAGTCAATACTAAATAACCCTAAGATATTAATTGTGAAAGGCGCAAAATTTAATGATGTTTTTGATTTTCCTATTTATTTTAATGGCCTGATAGATGATATTAAATCCATATATTCTGGGGGTTATTATTTAGGTTATATAAAGAAAGAAAAATTTCATCCTGGGATACCTCTAGCAAATAGAATTTCAAGGTTATGTAAAATTATAGATTGCATTATTATCGATGATACTGGAGAGAAAATTTTTCTATATGGGAAAAATGTAAACCAAAACCACTTAATAAAGTTTAGCAAAGGACTAAAAGTTGTTGTAAATGCAAATTATGAATCCTTAGGTTGGGGAATAGGTAAAGTTATTAATGGGAAAAAAGAAATTAAAATAGTTGAACCACTGAAAGATTTGGGCTGGTATTTAAGAAGAGGTGGGTAGAATGGCATTTAATGATGGAGATTTCGTGCTAATAAACTATACCATTAAGGTTAAAGATGGTAATAATTTAAAGGTGCAAGAAACTACATATCAGGATGTGGCAAAACAAGCTGGAATATTTGATCCAAATAAAAAATATGGACCTTATTTAGTTGTTATAGGAAAAAGTCAATTAATTGAGGCTGTAGATGATGCTATTAAAGAAATGCAAGTTGGAGAAAAGAAAGAAATAATAGCTAAACCTGAAAAAGCCTATGGCGTAAAAAGAGAAGATTTAGTTATTAGATTACCTGTAAAGCAATTAAGAAGATATAATATACCTCCAAAGATAGGCCAAAAAGTTGAAATCGGTGGAAGAATTGGGATTATAGAAAGGCTTGCTGAAAGATTTGCATATATAGATTTTAATCATCCTTTAGCTGGAAAAGATTTATCAATAGATTTGGAGGTAGTTCAGAAAATAGACGATTTTAATGATAAAGTTAAATATCTTGTAGAAAGATGGCTAGGATTAGACAAAAACAAAGTAAGCATTGAAGGGGATCAAGATAGTCTAAAAATTAATTTACCATCTGATGTGATAGGTATAAGTGATTTGGAATCAAAACTTCAGCTTTTGACTAGGGATATATATCAGTATATTAAGCCAAAGGAGGTCAATATTAATATAAAGGTTGAATATAAAGAAGAAAGCAAGGTTGAAAATAAAGAAGAAACTAAAGAGAAAGGGCAATAAGATAACAGATTAAAATTTTCTAAGAAACAAAATATATGGACCGATGAAGGCTGATGGGCAGTCTGAAAGGTGGTGATATATTGCAGTTCTGAGGTCCATTAATAAACAGCTAATACTTGCTACATCAGACATACATTCTCCTATATATTTTGATTTATTTTTCACATCTTTAAATAAAATTGATGAGATTCCATGCATTTTTCTATTAGCAGGAGACATAATAAATAAAGGAAAAATTGAAAATGCAAGGCCCGTTTTCGATTTAATCAATAATAAATTTCCAGAGGTGAAGGTAATAGCAGTATTTGGTAATGATGAATATAGCGAGATATGGGATGAGCTTAGAAAGAAATACAGTAATGTAACATGGCTTTTAGATGAGTATATTGTAGTTGAATGTAATAAAACAAAGATAGCAATTGTAGGTACACCAGGGGCTATTGATAAACCTACAAAATGGCAATTAACTCATATAAATGGCATTCAGAATTATTACCAAAATAGAGTAAATAAGATCAAAGAACTTTTAATAGAAGCTAAAGGAAAATCTGATAAAGTAATCCTGCTATCTCATTATGGTCTATCCAGCCTAACTTTAAAAGGAGAAAAACCTTTTGCATATAGTCAATTATATAGTTCGAAAATGGAAAAAATTATATCGGAAATTAGACCTGATGTAGCAATACATGGACATGCTCATAAAGGAAAAAAGTTTGCGATATTAAATAATGTTCCTATATATAATGTAGCCATACCTTTAGTAAAAGAAGTTGTTAAAATTAAATTTAAAAAGACACTTATGGATTTAATTTAATTTTGCTAAGCTTATTTTTATTAGTTATTTAAATAGATAGGAAGTTTTGGAATAAAGTTTTTTATAAAGAGTATTTTATGGTTTTTTAAATTAAAAATAGAGGAAACATTTTAAAACATTTTACAATAACTTTTTTGAAGGGAAGCCGCGGTAGTATAGCCCGGCCCAGTATGCGGGCCTTTCGAGCCCGTGACCCGGGTTCAAATCCCGGCCGCGGCATAAACCTGCGTGGTCTGCACATAAAACTATTTAATTTTTAAATGATCAGATACATAAACTGTGATGATGTTTCAGTTTTATGGAGCAAACTCTAACTTTAAAGAGCAGATATTTTTAGTTAGTGAATGATTGTTTATTATAAACTTAAACTGAAACTTTATAAAGCCACTAATACGTTAATGTAAAATGTATTAGGTGTTTATCATGATAGAAGAAAAATCAGTTGAGTTAAACCTAGATTTTAGAGATTATCAGTTGAATGTGGGGAAAATTTTAGAATACGGTCATATGATAGCACCCAATCAAAAAATAATTTATGCTCCTCCTAACTTACCTATCAAGGAATATACTTATAGAGATCTTTATCAGCGCGTAAATGCCTTAGGAGCATTCTTTGAAGGGTTAGGCATTAAACGAGCTGAAAAACCTCGAGAATTTGGTGGTAAAATAGCTGTTATGGATTGGAATACCTCAAGATACCTAGAACTTATGTATGCAGTACCTATGTATGGTGCTACATTATTTACCGTTAACATTAGGTTAGCACCAGAAGAAATACTATACACATCAAATATTGTTAAACCCGAGGTTTTATTTATCCATACGGATTTTCTTCCATTGCTTAAACAAATTCTTACCAACATTGGAAGCATCAAATATGTAATAATAATGAATGACGCAGAAACTGTGGGAGCAAGTAAACCTCCAAAGGTTGAATTAGAGCTTCCAAGTACTGTTAAGCTCTATAACTACGAAGATATTGTTGGTAAAGGTAAAGCGCATTATGATTGGCCTGACATAGAGGAGCACGCTATAGCTGAGATATTCTTCACATCAGGTACCACTGGTAGACCAAAAGGAGTCTATCACGAACATAGGCAAATAGTTATTGGCACAATGCAATTAACAATTGCTCATAGCCAACCGCCAATTTCTCTTACTAATAAAGACACACAATTGCTTTTAACTCCAATGTTTCACATTCTTGGATGGCTTAACCCATATATTTCAATATTACTCGGATCACCAATAATATTGCCTGGCAGATACGATTGGCAATACCTAACCAAATTGTTAGTTGAAAAATTTGTTCACGAGGCTAAAAAACTTAAAGGCAGAGCCATAGCATTTGGAGTACCTTCAATGCTAATATCAATTATTGAAAATGCTAAAGCCATGGGAATCAAAGAAATAAATAATTTTATGTATGGCTATGGAGGGCAAGCATTACCAGTTGCAATTTATGAAGAATGCAAGAAAATGAAAATTGAAATTGTAACAGGTTATGGCCCCTCAGAGACGCTTACAGCAATAACTCGCATGTTCATGCCTCCAAGATATTATTTAAAGGAAGGGATCGACGATGAAAAGTTTAGAGATCATGAAGTTATTGATAACACATTAGGTATACCTATTCCGCTAACTTTTGTTAAGGTTGTTGACGAGCAAGGCAGAGAATTACCATGGGATGGAAAAACTATAGGTAGACTTTTGCTTTATTCACCAACAGTAACTAGAGAGTATCTTGGTGATATCGAAAAAACTGATAGGGCTTGGAGATTTAAATATTTCGATTTGGATGACATGGTTGTAATAGATGAACATGGTTGTGTGTTTTTTGTAGATAGGGAAAAGGATGCCGTTAAAAGCGGTGGGGAATGGATACCATCCAGCAGGCTTGAAATGTTCATATCAACACACCCAGCAGTTAGCGAAGTTGCAGTTATAGGAGCCCCTCATCCAAGGTGGATTGAAAGACCAATAGCAGTTGTAGTGTTAAAACCAGAGTACATAGGCAAAGTTTCTGAAGAAGAGCTTAAAGACTATTTGCAAAGAGAGTTTGTTGATAAGAATCTAATTCCTAAGTACTGGATTCCAGATAAGATAATTTTCACAAAGACGGAAGAACTACCAAGGACTTCAACAGCAAAGATGGATAAAAAGGTTCTACGAGAAAGATATAAGAATTTATTCATATAGCTACTTGCCATGATGTTTATTAAAATTACATAGTAATCTAACATATTTCAAATACCTATTCCTTAGTTTACAATGTTATCATGCGAGTCCTTACGGATGGTATGTAATTGAGAGATTGAAAAGGGTTAGGATAACTTTTTAAAAAGTATATGTAATGATCTTGTATAATATACACAGATCTTTGCAAAAAAGCTTTGAAAGTTGGAAGAAGTTTTTCATTTAGAGGATTTCTTTTAAATTAAAAATAGAAAAAATTGAAAGGCTAAATGAGCAACAAGATTTTATTATAACGCTTAATGATTAGAATATCCTTCTTTCAATTATTTCTCTTATAGGCTGTTTATGCTTTTCTCTTGCATGTTCACAGTTGCATATCTCTCCTTTTCATGTCTGATGTTAGAGCCGTTATAGAATTGATATAAGCTTTCTCCTTTTGTCCCACTTTTTGTAAAAGTCTATTGGGGTATTTCAAGTTTGCTCTAGCCTTATTGGTAATTTTCAGCTTTGCTATGTTCAGAGCTATCACTTGATGAAGCTTTCTTGCTTTCTGGTTTAGTTTAGCATTATATATGCCATCAAAATAATCTGGGCTCAAGTTTTAAAGAGAAGCTTCTGAATTTATTCTATTCCTTGCAGCCTTAAATAGCTCGTTTGTTGAGTTAAACTGATACTCATTTCCTATTTCAATTTTTGCAAGCTTATAATTTCTAATCTTTTCAAGCACTATAGCCTTTCCGTGCTTCTTTCAGCAACATGGAATTTCCAAGATTGTAATTGGTAGCTTTCTATTTTAACTGCCTCCTTTAACGTCTTCAACACACTTAATCACATTCTCGTATTTGCTGCTCTCATTAGCGTAGATTCTTGAGGTAAATGATTTAACAATTTCTACGAAATCCTTAAAGTTCATGCATATGATCCTTTGGTTCTTCTTGAAAAGCTACAATAACGTTTACACCATAAGCCTTGAATAGTTCATCAAGGTACTCAAACTAAGCCGCGTTAGCCTATCCTTATAAGCTACTATAGCGTTGATTTGCTTACTTCTTGCGAGTTCTATTAACTTCCTTAGACCTTTCCTATTCAATTTCAAGGCAGAACCTGTGTCCTTAACCTCAATTACTTTAACTTCACAGAAAGTTTTCTTAGCTCAATGCCTCAAAGCGCTTAGTTCTCTTTCTAAATCGTCCTTTTGCAAGCTTGATGAAACCCTAGCGTATATTACAATTTGCCTGATCTTACACCGAAGTTACTTATTACTTCTCTATTTAGCTGTAAGGGATTCTCCATCTACCATTTATCTCAACAGCCCTAATTTTACCTTGCTTAATTCACTTAACAACACTACTTCCAATCATGCCTAATACTTTAGCAACCCTTCTTGGAGTTAGGTGCCTTTCCACAGTACTTACCAAGGCATTTAATAGAAGTATTTAAAAGTTACGATGAATATTATAGTCTTTGTAAGTAATTTTATAACCCCTTGGTGCCACAGGCTCATAGAACATAAACTTAGGCGGAGGATATGAGTATATTTTCTTTATTCCTTCTAGACCACTAAAGATTTTATCAACAAATTCTGCTGGTATTATTATGCTTATTTCATCTTCTTCGGTCCTACCCCATACTGCTTCTCCTGAACCAGGTATGCTTATTTGAGGTTTCTTCACTTTATAAGCATAAGTAATTGAGGAACAAGAGCTTAGCCCTAGAAAGCTAGCTTCTGGGATTATGCCATGCCATATGAGAGCTTTACCTATAGCAGCAATTTGTTGTGGTGTACCGTATATGTCAATGACATCGGGTGTAAAAGTAATATGTTCGAGAGGTGCTACTAGAACTGCCTTAACACTCCCTTGTGGTAATGCATGTTCGAGAAACTTTGAGTCTAAGTATTTCTTACCTTCATCGTTTGAAGTATGCCAGCCAGTAGCTTCTTTTTTGAGAAACTCTGGAAACTCAGGAGTTAATCCAAAAAGATATGCTCCTGCTATACAAAACATGTCCTCGAGAGTAAAAGCCATAGGCATCGAATAGTACCTAGCAAGGTTTATCACTTGGCAAACAGCTAAATGAATACCGAAATCCTTAGGCCTTTTAAAAGCAGATAACTCGCAAGGCTCTGTACAGAATTTAATGCCAAGAGGATAAGTATGTAACCCAAGTCTCCCTCTAAACTCTAGTCCAAATTTCTTAAATTCTTCAGACAAAGATTTTCTCCCATTTATGAAGAATTCTATAAGGAATAAAAATCTTAGATTGCACTTGATATATATTTTGTATTATTCATGCTATAGAAAAGTAAAAAATCCTTAGTCATATTATCAGAATGTCTTTCATATCTTTTTAGAAAAGCTAAATCACTATTATACTACTATTTTGCAGCCTTCTTAGATCTTCGATTTCACTACTTAATGTTATAGGGCTGTGATATCTTGAAGGTCTTTGCTCTAGGTTTGATATGAAGCATTATATTGCATGCGGTAAGTTGCTCTAGGTTCTCATATTGTGTAATCAAAAGATGGCGTATCAGAAGATAAAATAGTTGCTCTCCTTCTTGTTTGAAGAGCGAATTTCTTAGGGTCTTAAAAATCACATCCTTTGTTGTCACTCTTAATAAATTCATTAATGTCTTCTAGTCATTGTAGGAGTAAAGTTTGCTTCCGATCTCATTCTTGTTAATAAGACATAACTAATTTATAAAAGATTAAAAGCCTTGCCCCTTCTGCTGGGAATGAATAGCTTAAATATTCTTCCATTTCATGTCCTAAATGATGTAAGAAAATGGTTTAAATCAGACATCGTTGGTTTAAATGCTCTTGCAGTTATGAGAATGATAGAGAGTTATTCAATTACTAATTTAAATAGGGGTTCTCTGACCCTCGCTATTGCCCCTCGTAAGAGATGTAAACCCAAATTAATGAGAGGAAACTTGCAATTTATGGCGAGAAGGCTTCCAATATAAATTTTTATATAAGAATTGTCCATAAACAGGTCTAGATTTGATCGTTGTTTTTTATTATTATTGTTGTTAACTAATCAATTTCAAATTATTATAGTAAAGCACTGCCCAAACTATTATTGCTAGCTTTCTAATGCAACAATAAGTTTCTTACCCTTTATTTTACCTCTATGTCATAAAATTCCATTATAACAGTTTACCTTTTATTTAATATGGAGAAGAACAATGCCTTCCTCAATATTTCATTCCCTTTCTCATATACCCTTACAGTTTCTTTATAGCTCCTCTTAACAACAGGGTCTAGCAATATGCTATGAACTTCCTCTTGTTTCTCTTTATATCACCAATCCTTGCTAGAATTAATGAGCCCATGTTCTTATAATTCTTGATTGTAAATATAGGCGTTTATCAATTTTCTTAATTATTTCATTTTCTATCATTTCCTTCTCAAGCATCTTAATTTCTTCAACAAGAAATTCATCAGAAATATATCACCAATTTTTATTGCTCTAAGTTCTTCCTTGTTATCATTAAAACCTATTATTATAAGATCCCTCCTTACTTATTAATCTATTCTTAATCCTGAAATTTTAACAGTAAAATCCCATTGGCTTGTTAATCCCTTCTCTCTCCATAGGCTAAGAGCTCGAATAATAAGGGTGAAATTCGTTGGAGACTCCATTTACGGAATAGATTTATCTAAGAATAATTTAACCTTTTGAAGGCGTAATTTATAATATTTCAAATAATGAGAAAGGATATGAGTTAAAAAGTATATTGCCTAAAGTGTAATAGGCCTTGAAAGCACTGGTGTATATCATATAAACCTATGCATCTATCTAAATAAAATAATGGTTGTAAACTTAATTGAAGGTAAGGATTTTAGGAGAAAAAAAGAGCTCGGAAACGATGCTAAAAAGCTTTCTGTTAATATTTATGGAATTCAATGAGGTCAAAGTCTACTCCAGCCAGATCTATTATTTATAGATCTGACCAATATATCTTATATAAGAGAGGTCAGCATAGTTAACGTGATGGCTATGAGTATAATTATTATATATCATGATACAGAAAATTATGAGAACTATAAAGAATTGGAAGAAGATATAAAAAATAACCTAAACAATGCTATACTGATTCCTATTTCAGAAATTGATAAAATAAAATTAAATCATGATGATAAGGTGATATCTTTAATACCACTTAGAGGCGGGCACAACAAAAGCATTGAGCAGATATCAAAAAAATATAACATTATACTTTATAAACTACCTATAGAGTTAATATTAAAAGGTATTATAAGTAATTTAAGATCGAATAAATGCGACGAACTATGCATTGTGTACTGGAAAGCCAAAAGGCTTGTAAACGAACAAGAAGAAGATCTAAATTATCTCATAGAGAACATAAAAAATAACCTAAAAATAAGCAATGTATCACTAGATTGTAACAAATGTTATAAATGCGTTATAGCTTTAACGATGCTAAAAGGTAAATTATCCGAAAACGCTTTAAAAATGAAAGAGAAATGTAACAGTTTTGTTATTGAGGATTTATATAGTATATCAAAAAGCGATATAATTAATTGGATAAAAAATGTAAGCCGCCAACAATAATTAAAAGAATCAAGCGATTATTCGAGGCTTTATGCATCTTGCTTCATCTTTTTAGGTCACATATTAATTCCTTATACCTTATTAACTCATGTGTTATACTAATTTATTTAAAAAATAAGAGCCCATTATCGTCAAAATACATTTAAATTTACCATGAACACAATAAATTAAAGTGTGAAATTTTTTTCTTTCTATGAAACAAAAGAGTTTTAATATAGATAACATTTATTTAAGTTAATAAAATAATTATAGTTTTGATGCGGGGGTGCCCGAGCCTGGCCAAAGGGGACGGGCCCAGAACCCGTTGGTGT
>PNIA01000013.1 GCA_002877855.1 Caldisphaera sp. | reverse complement strand
CTTTAAACCTTTCTTATCCTCCTTCAACTTTCAACCGATGTCTTTAACTTCAACAGTTTTAATGTCATTAAAAGTTCTCTTAATCCACTCTCCCTCAGTGTGACCAGTTGTCTCTCTAAATAGACCTTTTGAGAGGTTAATCATAGTAACTAGAAGTAATTGGAAGTATTTAAAAGTTATGCAGAGGTGCTATGGTCTTATAAATTATTTGCTATATCAAAATTTAAGTATTTTATAAAAGGTATTCATTTAGATCTTTATGTTTTCTGAAAAATAATTCTTCCAAATCCCTAAGCTTTAAGCCATCATCAGGGCTGTTTAATTTAAAGTTTTTTCCTGTTGATTCTAAATTATTTAAAAAATGGAACTTCCATTCTTTTCCCCTAGATTTAAATGCTATAATCGGTATCCCTTTGGCTCTTTTTGCAAATTCTTGCAAACCTAAAATTTGAGAGGAATCTATATATAAAGAACCGCTTTTCCTTTTAGATTTTATCTCAAAAACTAGAATTATACCATCTTTTATAGCTAATAAATCGGGTGAATATCTTTTTGATACTCCAGCACCGCTAGAAGGGCCTCTTATTACTGCATAGCCCAAAGACCAAAAGGTATTTGCAAGATCATTTTCAAGCCTTGATGCTTTTGCTTTGGCGTACATTTTCTCACTCAATCTATAAATGGGTGCAAATATATATTAATTCTTTATATATTTGTTTTAATTCACAAATGAGATTTTAATTTTTGGTTGCATACCTTTTTAAATTCTAGATTTTACTAAGCAATAGGGATCGAGATGTCTAATCTAAGTTATGAAGATAAGAAGAAGTTTATTTTTTATTTTAAAGGAGAGGCAAAGAGGGAAGTTGAATATGCAGAACAAATAAAGAGAACCAGCGATAAATCAGTAAATCCTATTATTAGATTGATAATGGAAGCTGTTTCTCAGGATTCAATAAAGCACTCAAAAATATACGAAACTTTATCAAAGATAATTGAATCTCCTCAATTAATAGGAGAAACTGAATCATTAGAGGTTTTAAAAGATATGGAATCTCATATAAAATTAGAGCAGGAATCCGTGGACGAACTTAAAAGATTAATTGATGATACAAGGTTTAAAAATGATAAACCAATATTATTTTTATTAAATATGTTGCTTAGAGATGAGCTTTTCCATCATGCAATTCTTTTAGATTTATACGAAACATTAATTAAAAAGATCACTTTAACAGAAACTGATATTTGGGATCAAGTTTGGAACGATGCTCTATACCATGGAGCTCCTGGTGGTTAGACTATTAATTATCTCGATCATGGCTAAATCTTCTATTGCTTCAACCATTTCCAATGCATGATATATTGTTTCTTTTGAAAAAGATACAATACCATGACCTCTTAATAAAGCAGCATTGCAACCTTCTTTTAAAGCCTTACTCACGGAGTCTGCTAACTCTTGTGTCCCAGGTTGTAATAGTGGAACCTCATTTATGCATTTAACTCTCAGTGATGTTTCTGTTAAAATACTTAAATCTAATTTAATGTTTGCCTTATCTAATGCTAATAAATAAGGGGTGTGGGCATGAACTATTGCCTTAGCATCTTGAATTTCTTTATATATTGCTAGATGCATCCTCCATTCGCTGCTAGGCAAACCAATAATTGCTTTTCCATTGATATCGATAACAGCTATGTCATCTTTAGATATTTTATGCCTTGGAATTCCTGTTGGACTAATATAAACTAGATTATTTTCTCTATCTATTATACTTGCATTTCCACCCCTTATTTGTATAAGCCTTCTTTGATACATGAGTTTCATAATATCGCTTATCTCATCTAGATATAATTCATTTAAATCCAATTCATGCACCCAATAAAAAATGTTTAAAGTAAACTATAAAGTTTCTCTAAGTATCTCTCTTTTTTGTTTTCTTGTTTTAATATAATTATACTCGTTTAACGTTTCCCTATATCTATTTATAACGTAATTAATTATGTAATTTCCAATATTAAATATTATTGATTTTGTAATAGGATTGTACATTTTATTAACAGCAAACTCTAGGCTATCTTTAGATTCACTTAACGCCTTAATTAACGCCCTAGTAATAAATTCCCCTCTTAATGGATCCAACAGCATTTTGTCTAATATTGTAAAATCTCTGTGCCTTAGTGCACCCATTGGAATAAATGGCAATGGCCATGTTATTACTTTTAATTTTTTAAGCCTATCCAATAGCTCTAAATTCTTTATTATATCATCATCTGTTTCTCCAGGTAAATTTAAAATCATTGTACCGACAACAACCCATCTGTTATCATTTAAAATACCTATGGACTCTTCGACTATATCTGGGTATTGCTCAGGAGTGAATGGTTTGGCCTTTCCTGCCATTAGTCTTTTTATAATTCTTGGTGAACCAGACTCAATACCCATTTCTATAAAGGTCCATCTATTACCTTCATTTATATAATCAGCTACCTCATAGACCATCTTAGGACTTTCTACCACAACTGCAGCTGTTGTGAAATTTGTTGATATTGTATAATCATCGCCATAGGATTTAACTAATTTATATGCCTTTTTGGTCAATTCTATAACTTTTTCTGGTTCAGGATCAATACCTTTAGCACCATATCTGAAGAATTCTTCGCTGTGCAAATCAATGTCCTTTGTCTTACCTTTTTCTATATTAACCTTGATTTCTTTATCTATATGTCCTTCAAACGGAAATGATTTTATCATACCGCTCAATGTAGGTGTACAAAATGAGCATCCTCTACCACAACCCCTTGTTATTTCAACCAATCCACCATTAGATGGGGTAATTATTGTCGGTATATCATTTAAATTTGCAGCTCCCCCAAGAACTATTTTTGGTACATCCCTCCCATTTAATATATCTTTAAACAATGCTGGCCCTTTGGATTCGAATTCTCCTTCATAAACTACATCTATCCCCAACTTTTTGTTAAATCCTGTATCAGTTAACTGCCATGTTGCAGGCCCTCCAACAACTATTTTTAAATGTTTTCTATGCTTCAAAACTGATGGATTAATTAATATGTTTAAAAAAGATCTTGCTATATATGGAATTCCCTGATATGGTAGACCTGCTAATTTTAATATCCAATATGTAATACCGCTTCCAAAGCTCAAACCTAGAGGATCCATTACATATATACCTAAAATTCTTGTATCATTTCCGATAATTTTGTCTAAGTTATTAGGATCTGCAATTACTACATCTTCTCTTGATATACCTGAATAGATTAGTGATGCTTCTACCTTTGATAGACCATATGGTGCTTTAAATGCAATACCTTTTTTATTTTTTACACCGAAATAAAATTTAGATATAATCGATGAGATGTAATTATCAGGCAATGCGCTAATAAATCCTGCAACTGTTGAACCAAAAGTTTCGCTGGCCGTAGCCCCTTCAGCTGTTAAGACTATCTTAGGGCCATCGCTCATATGGTTCACCCTATATTATTCTTCGATATATGCATGATATATATTTGTCTAGGTAATTAATAAATATTTGTTAATACAATATATAATTGTAAATCGTGTATGCCCAATAGTATATATATGTGTACTTTAATCTTCTCTGTATAATATAATTGGTGAGTTATATGTCGTATGAAGAAGAGGCGGAAAAATATTATCTAAAAACTGGTTTAAGAATTCCATTTAGTTTAATAAAATCCGTTTCTCTAATAAAGGCATCTGCAGCTATGGCAAACAAAGAGTTAAACCTTATAGACAACGAGATAGCTGATGCAATAGTAAAGGTTTCATTAATGGTGGCTGATGGAAAATTTAATGATGAAATTAAGGTTGATGTTTTTCAAACAGGATCTGGAACTGGAATAAATATGAATATAAATGATATTATTTCAAGGCACTCTTCAGAAATTATAAATAAAAAAGTGCATCCAAACGACCATGTAAATATGTCCCAAAGCAGTAATGATGTAATACCTTCTGCAATAAGAATAGCATCTTATATGGATGCTAATGAAAAAGTTTTGCAAAATCTTAATAATTTGGTAAAAAGGCTAGAGGAATACTCTGAAAAATATAAAAATCTCATAAAGCCTGGAAGAACACATTTAAGAGATGCTTTACCTGTTACCTTTGGTCAGGAGCTTTATGCATATTATGAAGAATTTTATAAGGACTATAACGATCTAAAATATGCCATGGGTCAAATTTTAGAAATACCTTTAGGAGGAACAGCTGTTGGGACAGGTATTAATAGTCATGAAAAATTTAGTGAACTGGCTTTAAAATACCTCAAAGAATTTTCAAAAATAGATATAAGTTCGCCAAAGTCTTTGATGAGACCAATGAAGCTATTGAGCGATCTCTTATTGTTAAGTTCTGTATACAAAAAAATAGCAGTTGATTTATGGAAGATTGGAAACGATATTAGGCTAATGTTTTCTGGACCAAACACTGCTATTGGAGAAATAGATATGGATATCGCTTTAGCAGGTAGTAGCATAATGCCAGGTAAAATAAATCCTGTAACTGTTGAGGCAATATTGCAGGCGTCGTCTGAAATAATTGGGCTGGACAATGCAAACTCCTATATATCTTTGCTTGGTGAGTTTGAGTTAAACATGGGTAATCCATCGTTAATGTATAATTTATCTCTTCAATCTCTCCTTCTCCAAGAATCTCTAACTAAGCTTAGCGAAGTTGTTCTCCCCAGCATTAAACCCTTAGAGGATAGAATGAAAGCACTTGCTTTAAGCAGTCCATCATTAATTACAATATTTTCTCCCCTTATAGGGTATGAAAACGCCAAAGAATTGTATGAAAGAGTTAAAAACGGAGAAAAATTAGAAGAGGTGGCAAAGTCTTTGAGATTAGATGAAGAAACTATAAAGAGGATAACAGACTTAAATGTGTTGGTTAACCCAGGGATACCAGTGCTTAAAATGAAGGATAATAAACAATATAAATGATGCTGTTAAGCTAAAAGCTTGAAAAAGCCTATAAACTTTTGTAATTTATTTTTGGGTTTATCTCTAATTTTTAAATAATTAATAAAAAAATTAATTTATCTTTATGAATTTTATATATATTAGCAAAAAGCCTTGCTTAATTTTTAATGTCCTTCTTCATAAAAGTAAAAATTAGATATGCTTATTATCAATATCATAAAGAGTGATCAGCAAATAGGGTAAACACTCTATATTTTAGTTTATTAACTTTAACATGTGTTAAATAAGATGGGTAAAGAACATGGCACTAAAAGGAGAAAATCTGGAAGTATCAATCGAAGAAAAGCCTATATTGCATGATATTAGTTTGAAGATAGAAAAAGGGGAGGTTTTAATATTAATGGGACCTAATGGAAGCGGAAAGACAACACTTGCATATTCTTTGATGGGCCACCCAAAATATAAATTAAATAAAGGAAAAATTATAATGGATGAAAATGATATAACTGATCTACCTGCATATCAAAGGGCATTATTGGGCTTAGGATTAGGCTTCCAGAATCCAGTTGAGATATCAGGTCTAAGATTATCAATACTTTTAAATGCAATAAGCATGAAAAAGAAAACCGGTTCATTTGATATTTCACAAATTGATCCAAAGCTTTTAGCATGGGCTAGGAAGAAATCAGTAGAGTTAGGTCTTGGCCCATCATTTCTTGAGAGAGAAGTAAATGTAGGATTTAGTGGAGGGGAAAAGAAAAGATCAGAAATTTTGCAATTAATGGTAATGGATCCAAAATATATTATATTAGATGAGCCGGACAGCGGTTTAGATGTTGATGGAATTAAAATAATTGGAGATTCAATAGAAAACTTAAGGAACTCAGGGAAAGGTATATTGATAATAACACACCATGCAGAAATAACAAAATTTGTTGAGCCAAACAGGGTAATAATTATATCGAAGGGAAGAATTGTTGATGAAGGAGGAGTTGAATTAATAAAGAAGATTGAAAGTCAAGGTTATAAAGATTATGGAGAGTGATTGAATTGGATTCAGCTATTAAATTAACTAAAGAAAGCGAATTAAAAGATGTTTTAAGGCAAAGGAGAGTAGAAGACATAATGGGGAAGTCAATAACCTATCCAAAAGAAATAGAGCTAAAAGGAAAAATTTCAAGAGATTTAATAGAAGAAATATCGAAGTCAAAAAAAGAACCACAATGGATGTTAAACTTAAGGTTAAAGGCCTTAGAGCTTTTTGAAAAATTACCAATGCCTATGTGGATAGAAGGTGTTGAAAGCATAGACTTAGAGGAATTTTCTCAATATGTAAAGCCAAGTGTTGAAGTTGCTGAAAATTGGGACCAATTACCAGATTGGATGAGAGACATCTATTCAAAGATTGGATTGCCTGAAACCGAAGCAAAGGTTTTATCAGGATTGACTGCAGTTTTTGACAGCGAAAACATTATAAGCAGAGTTAAAGAGGAGCTAAAACAAAAAAATGTTGTGTTTATGTCAATGGACGAGGCTGTTCAAAAATACCCTGATTTAGTTAAGGAATACTTTGGAAAAGAGTTTCCAATGGCTGATCATAAATTTGCTGCATTACATTATGCGCTTTGGAGTGGAGGAGCATTTGTTTATGTTCCAAAAAACACAAAGATAGTAAATCCAATTGAAGCGTTTTTTATAATTGGTAGTGAAATGGAGGGCCAATTTGAGCACACATTGATTGTAGCAGATGATAACAGCTCTTTTGGAACTAGCTACGTGCACTTTATAGAAGGTTGCGCAGCGCCTGTGTTAAGAAACTTTAGCTTCCACGATGGTATGGTTGAAGTATATGCTGGAAAGAACTCACAAGTTTATTTTTCTACATTACAAAATTGGAGCAGGAGCATAATAAACTTTAATAATAAGAGGGCAGTAGCTATGGAAAATTCCCATGTTGAATGGGTTGAAGGAAGCATTGGGAGTAAAATGACATATACTTATCCTAGCACAATATTAAGAGGTAGGGGGGCCTCAACAAGAAATATTTCAATAGGAATTTCCAATGGGCCATATGTAAAAGATGTTGGATCAAAGGCTATTCATGCAGCACCTGATACAAAAAGCATGATAATATCGAAGAGCATTAGTTCAAATGGAGGAATAGCAACATATAGAGGCCTGGTTAAGGTATTAAAGGGAGCAGAGAGAAGCTTTTCACATGTGCAATGTGATAGCTTAATATTAGACGATAAAAGTCAGGCCTATACATTGCCAAGAAATGAGGTTGATGAGCCAACTGCAATTGTTTCTCATGAAGCTTCTGTTGGTAAATTGGGTGAAGATCAGTTGTTTTACATGGGAAGCAGGGGGATTAGAGAGGGAGAGGCAAAAGCTTTAATAGTTAACGGCTTTATAAAAGACGTTTTAAAGAGCCTGCCTTTAGAGACTGTTAGCATATTGACCAAGGTTATAGGTCTTGAGTTCAGCGAGTTAGGAAGTGTTGGGTGATTATATTGAGTTTATCATTGATAAAGAAAAAAAGTGAAGATTTATATAAAAAAATTAAATGGCAGGAAATAAATGATTCACCAACGACTAAAAATTATACAGACTGGTCTCAATTTGAGAAATACATTAATAAAAATGATAATGAAATAAGATATGAAAAGCCTGAAGGAGATTTTGATATAATAGTTGGTTCTTGCGGAAATAAAGGAAGCAAAGATTTATATGAGAGCTTAATAAAATTTGAGGAAAGCAAGTTAACAGCATATCATTTTTATAAGGCCGAGGAAATATATAGCTTAAATTTAAAATCTGGAAAATACAGAATTGCATTTTGCTATCCAATTTCAAGCTCTTGGGTTTCTCAGCATTTAAAAATAAACATAGAAGAAGGATCAAACACATCTATTGTTATATATGAGAAAAGGGATTCTCCAGGAAGTACTGCTATCGAAATAAATGCATTAAAAGATTCAAATAATGAGATTTCAATAATATTAGATTCAAACGAAATTTATCCCACTGCTTATTTAATTAGAAAGGCATTGCATAACAATGTAGAGATGAAATCATTTACTTTATCTAAATCAAGTATAATGAATAGGGTTGAAGAGAAGGTTGTTTTATTCGAAAACTCTAAATTAAAGCACAACCTTTTGAATTTATCATATAAAGGTTTTAGATCTGATAATATAATCGATACAATACAAACTGGTTTAGGCTCTATAAGTGAGGTATCTGGTTTAGGCTTTGCTTTTAATTCTTCTCTATCATCTGTTAGAGGTACCGCAATAATTATGCCAGAGGCAAAAAAGAGCAGATCCTCTTTCAATATTGAGGCTCTATTATTTGGAGATAATGCAAAGGCATATACTATGCCTATGATGAAAATAGAAACAGGGGATGTAATATCTGCAAACCACAGATCAGCACAATATAGATTAAACGAGGAAATACTGTTTTATTTAGAATCAAGGGGTATAGATGTAAATGAGATAACTTCTTTGCTAGTATATGAAAAAAGCCTAGGCATGACAGGTCATTTAGATGCATATAAGGAATTTGTTCAAAATATTATAATCAAGGAATTGAAGAAGATATATAAATAGAATCATTTTTTATCTGATTTTATAAAAGAATAAAATAAAACTCCAGATGATAGAAGCAAAAAGATTAAAAATATTATATCTAAAATGCTCATTTCTCATCACTGTAAATCTTGGGAAAGCTTTTTATTAATATATAGTTTAGCTGCATTACATTAACAACCCTTTGACCAGAAGAAAATATGTAAATGTCTTCCCTTTCTATTTGATTAGAATTTTCATATATAATTTTTATCAGATAGCTCTTTGGTATGCCTGTATAATTGCTTATCCTATCTACCTGGGAAAGGGCCTGGTTAACCGTTATATAGGGGTCATAGCCAAATTCAAATGAGTTATTATAATTTGGCCAGAAAAGTGCGCTGTTGTTTATTTTACCTGCAATTAAATATGAACCAATTATTGTACCATTAATTATAATAGGGCTTCCAATGGTGTTTTCCTTAAAAAATAAGTACCCTAACCCTGTTAATAGATATGGATATGCTATTCCAGCTATAACTAAAACAAATACAAAAACTATTATTGGGGTAAAAAATTTATTATTCTTCATATCCTAACACCCATTAATATAGTTAATAACAAATCTATTGCTTTTATAGCAACAAATGGTAGAGCTGCACCACCCAGACCATAGATGAGCAAATTTTTAATAAATGTTTTTCTAGGGGGTTCCGGTTTATACTTAACTCCTCTTATGGCTAGAGGAATTAATAGGGGAATAATTATAGCATTAAATATCATTGTTGCAAGTATTGCAGTTTCTGGAGAATGAAGATGCATTATATTAAGATATGATAGTCTTGGGTTGTTTAAAATCAAGATCATTGGTAATATAGTAAAATATTTTGCTATATCATTTGCAATGCTAAACGTAGTTATTGCTCCCCTCGTTACTAAAAGCTGCTTACTCAATTCTATAATTTTCACCACCCTAGATGGATTTGAATCCAAATCTATCATGTTTGCAGCCTCCTTTGCTGCTCTGGTTCCAGAGTTCATAGCAATCCCAACATCTGCCTTAGCTAGTGCTGGAGCATCATTTGTTCCATCTCCCATAGTTATTACTATATGGCCTTCTTTTTGCTCTTCCTGGACCTTGTTTAATTTATCAATAGGCTTTGCTCTAGAAATAACTTTTTCAATTCCTGCCTCTCCCGCTATCACATTTGCAGTTATAGGATTATCTCCAGTTACCATTATAGGGGTTATACCCATTATTTTTAAATCACGTATAACTTCTTTAATACCATGCTTTAATCTATCCTTTAATACTATCACTCCAATAGCTTTATCATTTATTGCTATTAGCAATGGTGTTTCACCTTTCTGAGAAACATTTTCAACAATTTTTTGCAATTCTTCCTTGTTAACATTTTTAATGAACTGCATAATTGAATCAACAGATCCCTTTAATATTTTTATGCTGTTATTGTTCTTAGCATAATCATTTATTATTTCGATCAATTTCTGGCACTCCTTTTCATCAATCATCACTTTCTCAAGCATTGAAGGCTTTATTATTTCAATTCCGCTGTACCTTTTATTGGCATTGAATTCTATAGGCTTAGAAAGCAATGCAAGGTCTACTATACCGTCTGGTATATTTATGTTTGAGGACTTTATAAAGTCTAAAATCGATTTTCCTTCTCTTGTTGAATCATTAAATGATGCCAGATAAGATGCTATTGCAACACATCTTTCATTATAACCATCTAATGGTATTAAAGAAGTTGCAACCCTGTTTCCTTCTGTTATGGTCCCTGTTTTATCTAATAATATGATATCAGCATCGCTTGCTGCCTCTATTGCTTTACCGGACTTGGCTATTATATTATCTCTTGTTAATCTTGATATGCCTGCAATACCTATAGCAGGTAATA
Organism: Caldisphaera sp.; assembly: GCA_002877855.1. Next base: position 24,448 of record PNIA01000013.1, on the reverse strand, counting down.
GTCCTCCAATAGTTGTCGGCATTAACGCAACCAAAAGGGCAATTATTAAAGCGGTGTTAACATAAGTATATCCGAGGGATTTTAATATATAGTAAAGGGTGCTCGTTACAATAATAAAAATTAGTGATAACCCTGATAACAAAATATTTAAAGATATCTCGCTCTGGCTTTTAGGTCTTTTTGCCTGAGAAACTAATGAGATCATTTTATCAACAAAGCTCCTACCCCTTTCTGATGTTATCTCAACAACTATTTCCCCTCCGATTACCTTTGTACCACCTATAACATGATCTTCCTTTGTTTTGAATTGGGGCTCTGATTCCCCTGTTATCATGGATTCATCAATGTAGGCTGAACCATCGATAATGAATCCATCCATCGGGATTAGCTCTTCATTTCTTATTATTATCCTATCACCAATTTTTAGTTGGTTTGATTTTATATCAACAGTTTTATCGTTTAATATTTTATGCGCTAAAATTTCTTTTTCTAAAGACCTTAATGAATCAACCCTTGCCTTTGCCTGCTGCTCTGAAAACGATTCTGATAGAGTTGAAAACCATGCAGCCAAAAATAGTGTTATTGATACTCCAATATAAAAATATGTCTGATTTTTAGGATAGGAATTTGGTATAAAGAAATTTATTATTGTAACGAGAAAACCTATAATAACAACAAACATAACAGTGTTGTTCTTTGCTAAATAATACGGGTTGAGTTTTATAATTGATTCTATTAATACTCTTTTTAAATTAACTCTTTCATGGAATCTCCTCTCTTTTTCAATCTCTTTCTTCATTTATATCACCATGAAAAGGGACCTATTATTATGAATGGGAAAAACGTTAGAACTGTTAATAAAAATATCATAAATAATAGTATTAAGATAAATAATAGACCTTCAGTAGGTATGGGCTCGATCTCAGCCTTTCTATCCTTTGTTGAAAAAGAATTAGACAGGGCAAGCATTAATCCTATTGGTAAATACCTACCTAAAAACATAACTATGGCTGTTGAATAGTTGTAAAATTGTGTGTTGGCAATAATTGATAGATAATCCGAACCGTTATTTGCAGCTGATGATGTAAATTCGTAAAGGATTTGAGTATATGTGTATGCATTAATTTTAAGGTGGAGAAAGGAAAAAGATAATGCAATCGCTGTTGGTATTAGTATGAGTATTGGATGCGTTAAAAATACCCCTATTGATAGCTTAATATCCTTTGGATTTATCTTCATCCCCATAATTTCTGGCATCTTCCCTACCATTAATCCTAGGATAAATAATGTTAGTATAACATATACTATCATATACATAAACCCTGTGCCTATCGATCCGGGTATTGATTGTATAAACATTGCCAACAAAAATCCTGTTATCGCCATTGAAGACATTGAATATAGGGATGAACTCAAGGCGCCAGTGTTTGTAGAAAGGGATACCGAATTAAATAGTAATGAAGAATAATTGCCAAACCTTACGCTTATAATCCCTTTTGGAGGAGATATAACTGATAAAACAATTATAATTGCCATACCTATAATCATAGATGCTAATATTGAAAATCCCCTTTTTTTACCAAGCAGCCTACCAAAGGCTAATGGCATTGATAATGGGAACACAAGCATCAAAAGCATCTCAAAGTAGTTAGACAAGTTGCTTGGATTTTCAAAGAGGTTTGCAGAGTTTGATCCATAATAACCACCACCATTATTTCCTAATAGCTTAATGCTCTCCAAAGAAGCTACAGGGCCTGTATAAATAATTTGATGTGTATTGGTAATATAATATGGATTAAATGTTTGTGGTAGTCCTAAAGAAATAAATATTATCGATGTGACAATTGATATAGGTAATATGAGGAACAAAAATGACCTAATAAAATCAACATAAAAGTTTCCTATATATTTTGATTTTCTTAAAAATCCCCTAGTAAAGGCATAGAAAGCAGATAGACCGGTTGAAGGACCAATAAACATAGATGATGTTATTACTAAGATTTGAGAAGTAATAGAAAGGTTTAGTTCTCCAATGTAGTGCTGTAGGTTTGTGTTTGTAACAAAAGAAATTGCTGTGTTAAATGATAGATCAATGCTTAAGCCTTTATATTTTGGACCTATAAATGATAAAAATCCTTGATAACTTAAAAAAATTGTATCAAATACTATAAATATGATGTTTAATAATAAAAGAGATATAAAATACTCTTTCCAGTTCATGCTATAGTTTTTATCAATATTTAAGAAATTAAATATTTTATTTTCTATTTTTTCAAAGACTTTACTTTTAATTTTACCATCTATAAACAATGAAATAGGGTAGCTTAATATATATGATATTATTATTGTAAGAGACATAATTATAGCTGTTTGCAGAATGAATTCTAACATAAATTGGTCTACCCCTATTAATCAACATTTTTTATTTCTTTGTTTTGATCTTTCATGGAAATCCCGTTTTTTGCTTAGCAAATAATAAATAGATAAAGAGGTTTTTATATGTTAAATGAATCTTAGTTATAACAAAAATTTTAAATAAAAAATATAAAGATTAAGAAAAAATTATTGGTAATAGGCTAAGGCCATTTCATGCTTTTCATTTCTTGTTTTATCTTTTCTCCATTTTCTTCTACATGTTTTAATCTCAAGTTATAGTAATTATCTCCATTAGAATCTATAGTAATGACCAGCGGACCAAATTTATCAACTTCAAGTACCCACAATGCTTCTGGTACACCTAGTTTATCTAGCCAAAATACATCTTTTACTCTCTTTATCCTTTCAGCTGCCAATGCACCAGCTCCTCCTGTAAAGACTGCATATACTGCAACGTGCTTTTTCATTGCATTTGCAGTCCTTTCCCCCATACCACCTTTTCCAATAATCATCTTTGTCCCAGTCTTTTCTATGAATTCTGCTTCAACGCTTTCCATTCTCATGCTAGTTGTTGGCCCAGCAGCCACTATTCTCCATGAATTGTTTTCTTTCACTACAACAGGACCACAGTGATACACAGCTAACCCCCTAAAATCTATTGGTAATTTTTCGTTTTTGGCTAGCAATTCTAGTGCCATCTCATGTGCTTCATCCCTTGCTGTTACCATAGTACCGCTCAAAAAAACTATATCTCCAATTTTTAACTTCTTAATATCATCATCCTTTAAAGGAGTTGATAAATAATATTCCATACTCATATATATCACCTCTTCACAACACATTCCGTTCCGTTATAAAAAAGATGTTTACTTGTTAATTCCCAAGAACCATCGGAATGAATAATAGCCGAAGATCTTCTTGTAGCCCAACAGCTTGTAACTATGCCAATAGCATATGTTGCTGGATGCCTATATGCATATTCTATTTTCACATCTAGTGCAGTTAATTGCCCTCCAAATCCATGAGGACCTAATTCCAATTTGTTAAGCTCATTTAATATATCTAATTCCATTTTAGCTAAGTTTGGATCCTTATTCCTTTCACCCACAGGTGATAACAAGGCCTTTTTGGCCAAAGACATAGCTATATCTCCTCCTGCTGCAACTGATATTCCAACAATTAATGGAGGACATGGCAATGGACCGTACTTAACTATTGTATCAACAACTCCCCTCTTTAATTTATCAAGCCCCTCTATAGGTTCGCTCATTATTAATGTTGAAGGGGCTTCGCAACCCCCGCCCTTTGTCATAAACCATACCTTTAAATCATCGCCTTCAACTATATCGTAGTGGAACCATGGTATGTATCTACCAGTATTATCCCCGCTGTTCTTTTTATAGAAAGGATCAACAGCATTTGGCCTTAGATAACCATCCTTTGTAACCTTTCTTAGAGCTTCTGATGCAGACTTGTAAAGTCCTGCCCTAATGGGGAAGTTCTCACCCATTTCAACGTAGAAATAAGGTGTTCCAGTATCTTGGCAGATTGGTACCTTTTTCTTACAAGCAATATCTATATCTAACAAAATTGCCTCCAATTGCTTTCTAGCTGCGGGATTTGTTTCCTTATCATATGCCTTTTTCAATGCATCATAAACATCAACCGGTATACTCGTAGAGGTTGTTTTAATCATATCATAAAAAATACTAGTTAAACCCTCCTGCGTTATAACCATTCTCTCACCATACTAATAGTAATTAAATGGAAATTATATTTTTGAACTATAATAGGATTATAAATAACTAATATCTTGAATTAAAATTATCTATTATTTTTGATATCTCAATGGCAGAATCATTAAATTTTAATGGCTCAGTATTTTCTTTTGTTATTTCATTTAAAGTTTTTAATAGGTCAATCCTTAAAAGATCCTTGCATGAAAAAACCCTATAGCCCTTTCTATTTTCCATTAATTTGGCGTTTTCTAAGTGCTCAAAATGGTTATCTATATATAGAAATATTGCCGGCTTGTTTAAAATGTTTGTTTCTACAATGCCTCCATAGCCTGATAATGTTATAATAGCCTTTGATTTTTCCATCAATTTGAAGGGGTTTTTATTAAAGTATTTTGATGAACCTATTATTATTGTTTCAACCTTATTTTTTTCAAGCCTTTCTTTTATCTTTTCTGCCATGTTTTTAGCTGCATCAGTTCCTCCAATGTTTATCAAAATATATTCATTTTTAGATGAATCTCCATTTCTTCCATTTTTTTCATTAAAATCATGGGTAAATGAAGGGCCTAAATTTATATAATCTTTATCTCTATCCCATAGGCTTAAATTAATCCTTAATGAAAATTTTTTATTTAACCTTTCTCTTAATCCATTGTTAAGCTTAGGTATAACATATTTTTCAAAAAAACCCATTTTATTATATGTAATCCTTGTGAAATCCGTTATAAAAATTGATTTTTCCTTTGGAAGTCTATCTAATAGCAAAAACTCCCAGAACTCATCTGCAACTATTAAATCATAGCTATCAAAATCTATGCCTTCTTTTATTTTTTCTGAATTAAACTTAACAGCTTTATAAAATGAGTAAGAATTAAGAGGATTAATTTTAACTTCGCAATTCCTTATTATTTTATCCCCTAAATATGAACCTAAGTTTTTTAATTCATATGATATTGTTTCAATTTTTTCATTTTTAATTTTTAGGTAATTTAATGCGTTACCAGATGTAAGCCATATTACATCATGGTTTAAAAATTTTTTAATGTGATAATCTCTTGTTACGTGGCCTAATCCTATGCTAGAAGTTGCATAAAGTATCTTCGTTAATCTCACCATTTTAAATGGCTTTAAACACCAAAGTTCCTCTGTTGTAGAGAAAACCATTGGATCGACTTTTCAAGTTCGCTTTTGTTAAAATCAGGCCACAGAATGTCTGAAAAATAGAATTCTGCATAGTTAACTAATAGAGGGAAGAAGCCGCTAATCCTCTTTACCCCACCTGTTCTAATAACTAAATCAATTGGGCTTAAATCTAAAGAAACAGGTCTTTCTCCTCTCTTTATTTTTTCTATTTCCCACTCACCAGAATAACAATATGCCAGATTTAAAACTCCATTGTTTCTGTTTTTAGTTTCTTCATGTGTTTTTTCTATCTCATCCAAAACAAAGTCAGGTGGGATTGATAGATCTCCTGTTACCCTAACAGATATATCATTTTTTTGCAATTTTTTGTTTTCTCTGATATATTTAAAGCCCTCTCTAGATAAATTAAATAAGAAATTAAGCTCATCTTTAGTCCTTTTTTTGCAGTTCTCATAGCTCAATATGTAAACAGAGGCATTGTATATGCTTAAATCTATGATAGAGTCCAAAATCCTTTTTAGGTTTTCAAATCCTTGTCTGTATGCTGTAAAGTAATCGATACCAATTTTTTTCGCCCATCTTCTGTTTCCGTCAGGTATAATTCCTATGTGATTCGGTATCACTTTTCTCCCCACACCTATAATTTTTTTAGAAATAAATAACTCTTTCTAAACTATATATAAATCTTTAGTTTAAATATTTATTTGAGGAGAGATGAGTAATTGGAAGAATTTAATAAGAGAAATAATGAAGTACGCAAAAAACGAGGACTGCATTGATTACGATTCATGCAGGCTAGGTAATTTTTTATTAAACATAGATGGATATTCATCTTCTAGGAGCAAGCTACCTTGGATGAGCTATTACGATTGGGGCTATAAAGCTACTGTAGCATCTATGAGTGATATAATAGTTTCAGGAGGAGAACCTAAGGGAATATTGTACAGCGTTGGGGCATTAAATGAGGAAAACTTAAAGGAAATAGCTAAAGGTGTTGGAGACGCATCTATATATTTAAATAGCGTAGTTTTAAAGGGTGATGCAAATAAAGCCCTAGATGATCCATGGATTGATGTTGCATCTATAGGTGAAGTGCACGAAAGGCATGTGAAAAGGAAGGGAGCAAAAGAGAAAGATTATTTGTTACAAATAGGTTATGTTGGATATGGAGCTCTATCAGAAAAGGCATTAAAAAACTTTAATTTTGATGAAAAAATAATTGAAAAAACTAAGAGGCCTTGCTTAGAGGTAAATGCATGGAAACCAATATCTTTGTATGCAACATCATCATCTGATAACAGTGATGGTTGGGCATCAACAATATATAATATAATAGATTCTAGCAATGTAAGGATTGATTTAAATTCAATAGAGATAGACCCTGAATTGCATGATATTGTAAGTGATGAGGATGCATTAAAAAGCGGTGAGGACTACTCATTTGCAGTAACAGTTGATAAAAACGATATAGAAAATTTTTTAGATATGTGCACATCATTAAAAATAAAATGCTTTGTTGTCGGTCATGTAAAAAATGGTTATGGATTATATTATAAAGGAAAATTAATAGAAAATGAGGGATGGACCTGGTAACTAGGGGATTTAAATGAAGTTAAATGAAGAAAGGATCAATGAAATAAGTGATGCTATAAAAGATTTCGGCATTTATTCAATTTTAAGATTGGAAGAAAATTACGATCCCCAGTTTAAATCAATACAAAATGTTTCACAAAGGATTGGAAAAAACTATTCATCAGCTTACTCCCTTCTTGTTTCTCTAGTAAGCTATAGGTTGGCAATGAAGGGTGAGGATTGGTGGGATTGCTTTTCAAAATACTTCTCAGAAAAAGATATTCCTAAGAACTATGATGAATTGATAAAAAATGTAATTGATTTTATTAATAGCTGCAGAGGATCTATTATAGGTAGGGAAAACAAGATAAAGAGGATAAAAAAGGTTTCATTGAATGCAAGGGATTTATTAATAAAAATATTAAACGAACCAAATTTAATATTAAACGAACCAAATAAAATCATGAAAGAAATTTCTAAGGCATTGAATTCTCAAGAATGGAGAAAGACGATATCTTTTTCAATAAAAATGGCATATTATGCAGTCAAAGATAGAAACGAATTAAAGCCTTTGCTGATTAAAATTCCATTACCAATAGATCTAAGGATATCATGTATAACATATACAAGCAATTTAATTGATGCAGAAAGCTATAAAAAGATTTTATCAAGCCCAAAAATGGCCATATATGCATGGGATTGCATATCTGAAAAGAGCGGCGTACCTCAAATCCATTTAGATAGCCTTTTATGGACAATTGGTTGGATTCCAAGAAATATGGGGATTAAAGAAGGGAGGAAAAAAGTTGTTGATATTTTAAAGAATATCTCTGATGAAGAGAAATCAGAAAAGATTGCTGAACAGTTCTTAATAAAGGAATGTAGATAGGAACGAAAGGTTTTAAAATTCATTTTCTAATAATATGATTGAAAGGTGTAAAAAATGGGAGTTTACCAATATAGGGATTTAAAAAAGCCAAGCGGAGGATTAAAGCATCTGGTTCATAAAAGGAAGAGAAGGTATGCAATGGGAGAGCTTTTTGTTGCAGCTGAGGTTTCAGATAAGGAAGAAAAGGTAATAAAGGATTGCATGGGCGGGAATAAAAAGATATCATTAAGGAAGGTAAATAAGGCAGTAATAACTGTAAATGGAAAATCAAAGGTTGTTAAGATTTTAAGCGTTATTTCAACCCCTGCAAATAGAGAATATGCTAAAAGAAACATAATAACAAAGGGGGCAATCATCGAGACGAGCGATGGTAAGGCAGTTGTTAAATCAAGACCGGGTCAGGATGGAATAGTAAATGCTGTTCTATTAAATAAACAGTAATTAAATAAATTTGTATAAACTTTATATTTTAACTTGTAATTTAAAAGCTAGGTGGTAGAATGTCTATTAATTATCCATGGCATTGGATTATAGAATGGAGCACTCCTGGTACTGCACACATGCATGCAGTTAATAATGTGTATGCCTATGGCCAATCTAAATACCAAAGATGGGCAATAGTTGAATATGCAGATCTTGGAAAGGCATTAGTAATAGATGGAAAGGTGCAATCATCTTTATTTGATGAATTTGTATATCATGAATCGTTGGTTCAACCAGCAATGATATTAAATGGGAACCCCATGAAAATCTTGATATTGGGTGGTGGTGAAGGAGCAACTTCTAGGGAAGTATTGAGATTTAAATCAACTGAAAAGGTTGTAATGGTAGATATAGATGACCAAATTGTTGAGGTTTGTAAAAAATATTTACCTGAATGGCATCAAAATTCATTTTATGATAAAAGGGTTGAATTGATTATAGATGATGCGGAGCACTATATAGATAGCACAAATGAAAAGTTTGATGTAATAATTTCAGACCTTGTTGATCCAGAAGAGGCAGGACCTGCTGTAAGGCTATATACAAGGGAGTTCTATCAAAAGATTTTAAATAAATTGAATAAAAATGGTATATTTGTTACACAATCAACTAGCCCTGTATTAACTCCAACAGTTCATGCTGTTATATACAACACAATAAAAAGTGTTTTCAAATATGCATCTTCATACTATGTTTACATAAGAAGCTATGAAGGAATTTGGGGTTTTGTTATTGCATCAAATGAAGTAAACGTTGAAAACATTAAAAGCCTAAACGTTGATGAATATGTAAAAATTAATGTAAAAGATAAAAATAGGTACTATGATAATGAATCTCATGCCCACATGTTTTATATACCAAGATACATAAGGAATATATTCGAAAAAGAAAAGAGGATATCAACAATTAAGGAACCAATTTATTTGCCAGCATAATTTATTTTTGATTTTTTATCCTATTTTCACCCTCTCTCTATAAGATTTTTTTAATATAAGGGGTGAAAACTTGGATATTATAACGTTTGTTCAGCAGGTAACGGAAAGAGTTACTGCATTGGCATGGGCTCTATTTTTATTAACATGGAGCATTGGTTGGACTTTAAGAGGTGCCCCGTTACCTATTAATAGGCTTAAAAGAGTTGGTTCAGGGCTAATTGAGGACTCAATATGGGCAGCTTTTTGGCTCGCAATAGGTTCTTCCCTGTTTAGCTTCATTGTTTATATCGTTAATTTAATAGCTGGGTAATAGCATGAATAGCAATTTTTATTATATATTAGCAATAAATTTGTCATTGCTAACTTTTTATATAGGGGCATTGATATATGCACTTCCCATACCTGATAAATATTTTAAAAGATTTGGACCACAGCTAATAAAGGATTCGATACTTTCTTTTATAATAATATTATCAATATCGTTTATATATAGTTATTTAGATAATTTAGCATTATCTTTAGGAGGATCATGGCAGTACTTCAACCTATGGTTTGCAAACTCATTAAGCTTTGGGATATCGATTAAAGAAATTGTCTTAGTATTTTCATCTCTTTTTTCCCAAATACCTTTGGTGTCTCAAGTAAGATCATTGCTATCTCCTATAAATGATGCATTAAATGCTCAAATAATTTTTCTAGCGGCAATTTATGCGATCTATTATATGGTTAAGATAATGGGTAATTTTATCCTGTTAATTGGCCTTGTCCTATATTCAATACCTTTTAGGTTATCAAGAGATGCTGGTGCATGGTTTATTTCATTTATTTTAGTGTTTAGCATTGGTCTCCAGGTAATGCCAGTTTTTTTGGTGAATTTTGCTCAATCGTCAAACAGCTATACTAATAATCAAGGTATTGATATGGGGTTGACATATGTTAATGCAAGAGTTTTAGATGAAAATAATGAACCAATACCCGGTTCTTTAATTTATGTTTATGTAAATCAAAACAATTCATTAAATCAAATAGCATTATATAAAACAAATGACTTAGGAATAGTATATAGCCCTGACTATAACTATGATAGTTTAATCTCATTACCTAGCCAGGTCAGCTCATATATTTGGGGGGAAGAGGATGGTGTTGCATATAAGTTATTCCCTTATCCTCTAGATTCTTCAGACATAAGTTTTAATGGAACTATCAATCAGGTAACCCTCTATGCACCAAATATTTTGTATGTAAATAAATATTATACAATTGTCTTCACTAATGGGAATTCATTTAAATTAAACCAGATTGGAAATAAGATTTTAATATATGGGAATTCATCAAATTATGTTGAAATAAGGTTTTTAAAAGGTTGTATAGCCAATCTATCTTATGTAAATGCTACCCTAACAAGATCAAGCTGGTCTTGGGAAAAATTAAACGGTCTGTCATACAGATTTGTTCCTTTAGAAAACGAAAATGCCTTAATAACATTTCAATTGAATTTATGCAAATCTGAGAATTTAAGCGCAAAATATGATGACTATGCCATGAATTATTTATCATTAAACAACCTTTTATCACCTTCTTTAATAGAGAATATAATACTATATTATTTAACAGTTCCTTTAATCTATTTTTCATTGCTAGTATCTATAACATACGGTTTATCAAGGCTACTGGGAGGTAGGAGAGGTATAATACCAAGAGTGATATAATGATTTTCTCATTCACATTATTTGACATAATAATAGGGATTGTTGCCCTAATATCTCTTTTCTTAATTATAAAAAATATGAAGGTGAGGAATGAATTTTATATACCTATTAAATTTAGACCAAAAATCAGTGAAAATAAAAAGTTTTTCGAATTAAGTTTTAATGGTAAAAAATATTTGGGAATTACATATATTTCAGAAAACCTACCGAGAGGTGGTGATGATCTACCAAAAAGAATTATAAGGCTTGCAAGGTCAAGCAGGTTAAGCGTTTCATTTATTTCAAACATGTATAATGTAAACAAGAGCACACTTTTAAAGCTAATAGATGAGGAGATGAAGAAGGCTGATCTATCATTATCATCAACAGGTCAGATAAAATTTAGGGAAAGGCTAAAGTATTTGGAGGAATTATACAAAGAGGTTGTAAGGATTGGGGTTCCATACATTGGAAACTTTGGTTTCATAGTTTGGATAGATCAAAACGACAGGGATTCTGAGCTGTCTGCAGAGGCATTTAGGAGTTTAGTTGAGGCTGAGTCCCAGATAAAGACTAAAAGAATTAATGCAGATGAAATAGATGAAATGCTTTCAATAAATAACCCCATAAGTATTGTTAATGATGAGAATTCAATTTTAGTTACATCAGCAGACGATTTGGGAGAATATGAAGGTATAATAATTGGGGAAGAAGAAAATGATCCAGGCAAAATTGTTATAATTTCATATCCTGAAAATCTTAAGCATCATATGGGTATCTTTGGTCCAACAGGTAGGGGTAAAACAGTTTTGCTTTCTGGTATAGCATCTCAGCTTTCGTTGCTTTCATCAGTTACCAAAAGTCCAGATTCAATTATTGTTTTAGACCCGAAGGGTGATATAAGCGATTTGCTAAAAAGGGTCTCAGATAACTATATTGAGCCGGGATTAAACGATTGTATTCCATTTTCAAGGATAGAGGGTTTAGCAAATAAACTAATAGAGAGTAGCTATTTAACTGGAGATGGATTTAAAATAAAGATTTGTGAAGGACAAATAAATTATAAGGGTTTAACAGTTTATAACTTGTCAAGGATGCCTAACGAGGCAAGAAATGTTTATGGCTCCCTAATAATTTCATCTCTCGCCTTAGATGCAAGCGAAAACAAGTTAAATGGGATAAAGGTTTTGATTTTAGATGAGGCATGGAGATTCGTAAAAAATTCTCAAACACATCTAGAGTTCGCATTAAGAGAAGGCAGAAGCAAGGGGCTTTATTTAATATATGCAACACAATTGCCAAGTGATGTGGGTAAAGAAGTAATAGATAACACAGGTACAAAGGCAGTATTTGGGGGGTTTACAAAATATTATGCTGAACTTGCTTCACAGCTAGGCATTTCAGATTCAGAGCAAGTAAAGACATTGCCAATAGGGTATATTTTATTAAAAATTGAAAACAATAAAGAAAAAAGCGTAAAGGTTTTAGACTTCAGCAAATTGCTTTTAAATAGAAGAAGATAAAAATAAGAGAGGATAGATAAAGAGAGGGAAAAAAAGAGAGTGATCAAGTATGGGTAAGAGCTTAAGACAACAAAGAGCAGGCAGAGGTAGTCCAACATTTAGAAATCCTGGGCACTTGCATGTTTCACCAGCAAAATATCCGGATATAATTGAAAGTACTGAAATTGGGAAAGTAAAGGAGCTAATCCACGACCCAGGAAGATATGTACCGTTAGCCCATGTTGTTACGGAGTCAGGAAGAGATTTTTACATACCTGCTGCTGAAGGTGTTTATGTGGGTAAAAAGATAGAGATAGGAAAAGATGCTTCTCCAGGCTTTGGAAATATACTGCCTCTATCGAAGATACCTGAAGGTACCTTAATTTTTAATGTTGAACTGAGACCGGGAGATGGAGGTAGGTTAGCAAGGCAGGCCGGTAGCTATGCATTGGTATTGGGGAAGAGCGGGGATAAAATAAGGATTAGATTGCCAAGTAAGGTAGAAAAGGATTTGGAAGGCAATTGCAGGGCAACAATAGGAATTCCAGCAGGTTCTGGCAGGACTGAAAAGCCTATATTAAAAGCTGGTGTAACTTATTATAAATATAAAGCAAAGGCAACTAAGTTTCCAAAGGTAAGGGGGGTTGCTATGAATGTTGTATCTCATCCATTTGGTGGTGGATTCCATCAACATGAGGGTAGACCCACAACAATTGCAAGAAACACTCCTCCAGGAAGAAAGGTAGGGCATATAGCTGCGAGGAGAACAGGGAGAAGGAAAAAGTGACGAATTTCTCTGCTTTACATTTAGATCAAAAATTGTTTTCTTGAAATCTACAATTAATAGATATTTGAAATTTAATATGGGGGAATTTTTTGTGAACTAACATTATTATGTTGATTAATAATTTATAATGATAATCTTCCAAACCTTTCTAATTCATAAAGATAATTATTATTTGACATTTGAAAATAAATTTTTGGTATATTATAAAACACTAGATTCGATTTGTAACTTGATAGAGGCCTACTTCATATCACTTCCCTGTGAAGAATACCCTTGATGGCTATTCATATCTAATTATTTAAAAAACTAACCTTAAAAGCATTACCCCCTAGAAGGGTGAGGCTTGTCATTTCTTAAGTCAAATAATTTTGGCAATTTTTATCATTTTTTCTATAACTTCTCTAGGAATTTTTCCAAATATTAATGCACCTGGCTCTTTCCCAAAATCTCCATAATCTATTATTATATCAATAGGTTTGTTCTTGTCTTTAACTGCAAAAGAAATCCCCCACTGCATAGAACTACCTTCTTTTTCTTTTACATCCTTAGGCTCATATTTTCTATCATAGTATGAATAGGAAAATCCTATATCTTCAATGGCTTTTTTAATTTTTTCATTATAGGCTATATTAGCAGAAGACCTGTATTCAGGGTAATAATCCATGTACTTTAATAATGCTCTTGCAACATGATCGCTAGCCCCAAATTCTGGATCTCTCGAAAAAACTAATTTGTTCCTATAATATCTAATCCTCCCGGGTATTGCTATTACATCTTCTACACCTTTTGCATAAGGCTTTGGTAAAGCCATGGCTATATTTGTTGAAACTTCAGGAATTAATTTAGATATAATCTCCTGATTTTCTTCAATTAGATTTATTGCCTTTTTCATCTCTAAATATGCTAAATATTTTTGATATGGTATATCAATATATGCCATAGGGTTAACAGGGCCATGACCCTTTCCTATTTTAAGTCCATAATATATTGCATCATTTATTAGCATCTTAGCTATCCTGACTGATTCGATTATATCATAGCCTTTAGCCAAATTTGCGGCAATGCCTGCTGAAAATGAGCAACCAGTTCCATGATCTGTTTTTGTATTAATTCTTTTCGATGAAAATTCCTTAAATTCCCCTTTATAATATAGGATGTCAATAGATTCATCACCTCCCATATGGCCTCCTTTTATTATCGCTGCTTCTGCCCCGAGATTTTCAACAATATATTTAGAGGCCTTTTTTGCTTCTTCAATGTTATTAATTTTTAAGTTTGTAATTTTTTCTGCCTCAGGTACATTTGGAGTAACAACGGTTGCCCTCGGCAACAGTTCTTTTATTAAAATTTTTATTGCATCTTCTCTTAATAGAGGTGCAAGGCTCTTGGATACCATAACTGGATCTACTACCAATGGAAATTCATATTTTTTTAATGTGCTTGAAACCTCTTTAACTATCTCTGCACTGCTTAACATACCAGTCTTTGCTGCATCAATACCAAAATCGTTATATACAGCTTCAATTTGTTTTCTAACCATTTCAGGAGAAACATCGTAAATACCTGTTACCTCATATGTGTTCTGTGCTGTAACGCTTGTAATAGCAAGCATGCCATGAACACCCATTGCTGCAAATGTCTTTAGATCGGCAGCTATTCCAGCACCTCCACCGCTATCGCTTCCAGCTATTGTTAATGCAGTATGTATTGTCTTATTTTCCTCCTTTATTTTATCAATGCTCATTTTTATTTTCCCTCAGTAACTCTATTGTTTTGAAGAAAACCGGCCAAAAATCATCTTTTTCAGGCTGTCTTATTATTTCCTCCTTATCATTATCTATTAGATAGACCCCCTTACCTTCAGTTGCTTCACCTATTATGGCTGCATCAATCCCTTTTTGATTTAATATACTTAATGCCTCTCTTTCTTTATTTTTGTCTATTGCAGCGATTAATGTACCTTCGCTTATAGATGAAAATGGGTCGATTTTTAAATTTGTAAAGGAAGAGAATGATTTTAAAACCTTCGATACATCATCCCTTATAAAAAGCTTTTCCTTATAAACCCTTATCCCGACATTACTCGCCTCTGCAATATCGTTTAATGCCCCCCACAAACCATACTCTGTTGCATCGTGCATTGCTTTAACACCTTTTCTCAATCCTAATTTAGATAGAGTCAAGGCATCATCAACAACTGATTGGAGCCAAAAAATTTTCTGAGCATTTAATGAAAATTCCTTGCCATAATCCTTTTCCAATATTTGGGGGAATAAGGAAGATAGTATGCCAGCTGTTTCTATGGCAGGCCCCTTTGTCATTAATATTAAATCTCCTGGGGAAGCCATTGTTGGAGAAACAAAGTTGTCTCTATCTGTTATTGCTATCATTGTAGCACCACCAATCATGGGATAGTCAATACCATCATATCTTCCAGTATGGCCTGAAGCTATAGATATACCCAAATTCTCGCATTCTTTATGCATATTAATCCACATTTTTTTAAACTCGTCATCTTTCATCTTCATAGGCAAGTTTAAATCTATAAACAAATATCTAGGAGGTATTCCAGAAACAGATACATCACTTGCTAATATATGGATTGCAAACCATGAGCTCTTTTCCCAACCATACTCTGGTACTATATAAACAGGATCTACTTCTATAATCATATCTTTATCACCTATGTTTATTACGCCAAAATCAACTCCGAATTGTGGGCCAACTTTTACTGAGTCGTCTTTTTTACCTAGATTGGGATATATAACTTCTTCAAAGAGCTTTCTGTTAACCTTTCCTATAACTATTTCTGAACTCATGTTATTACCCCTTTTAGTAGTAATAAGGAAGGGATAAATAGTTTTTTATATTTTATTCTAAGGGATCGTAATTCTTAAACTTTATATGAAAAACAATTACGACTCCATGGTGCACAGCTAAATATATTTTTTATGCATAAGAACAAACTCGTATAGAGGAATTGCGTTATGCCTATTATCTAAGATCGACATGATGGATTTAATACTTGGAAGAGCTTAAACCATTTAATTAACGCATAACAAGCAAATTCTTATATGAAAACCATCAGATTAACATTATTCTGTTTTATTTATATTTTTTCTTTATTTTACCTTGAATATTTTCCCATTAAAACTGCATAACCGATAACTTTTCCTTTCATTGAATTTAGCAGTTTTTCAGCATTTGCCTCCCCCTTAATATTTAGGCTCTCGACATTTAATGCATGCAAGGCAAAGTAGTATCTATGAAATCCGTGTCCCCTTGGTGGACAGGGCCCTCCATAACCAATCTCTCCAAAATCGTTTCTTCCCTGTTTCCCTATTTCTTCAATAAATTCTTTTTTCGGTACTGCTTCATATAAGCGATTTAAATTACCCTTTATATTATAGATGACCCAGTGAATAAATGTTCCCATAGGTGCATCAGGATCATATAAAATAAGGGCATAGCTTTTTGCATCAGGTGAATCGCTCCATCTCAATTCCGGGCTTATATTATCTGCATCGCAAGTAAACCTCTTAGGTATTATGCTTCCATTTTCAAAGGAAGAATTTAAAATAAATTGCTTCCCCTCCCTTAATATGTATTCTTTAGCCATCCCCCTCCCCTTTTAACTAGTTGCTTTTCAAAAATATAAATCTGTTTAATAGTTTTTTCAAAAAAGGAGTAGAAAAAGAATTTGATTAAATTTCATATTCTTTTTATAAGATGGTCAGTTGAGACAGGTTACATCATAGATCAGACCCGTGGCGTCTTCATTCCATAAATTTAATTGTTTGTTAAAATTAAAAGCTTTTCAAAGAGAAAATTTAAAAGGTTTATTACCAATAATTAATTGAGCTTGAGGGAGAAAATTTTGTGCGGTATAATAGGAATAACAAATAAAAAGTGCAATATTGTTGATAAGCTAATTGTTGGCCTCCAAAAGCTAGAATACAGAGGTTATGACAGTGTTGGTATAGCAGTAATTAATAATGGTTCTATACAATTAAAAAAAGGAGCAGGTGATTTAGAAACAGTTATGAAAAGGCTTGATTTTTCTGATCTAACAGGTCTTACTGGTATAGCCCACACAAGGTGGGCAACCCATGGAGGGGTTAACGATACAAATGCCCACCCCCATTTAGATTGCTCAGGCAATATAGCTGTTGTCCATAATGGTGTTATAAGGAATTTTGCTTCTCTAAGAATAGAACTGGAAAACAATGGGCACAAAATAAAAAGCGAAACAGATACAGAGCTATTTGCCCATTTGTTAGAAGACGAAGAAAAGAAAAGCAATAGCTTTATTGAGGCATTGGCAAAGGCACTATCAAAGATAGATGGAACATACTCCTTTGGTATACTGCATAGAAATGAAGGGGATAAGGTATACTTTGCAAAGATGAGATCCCCATTAATTATTGGTTTCAGTGAAGATATAAAGGCAATAGCAAGTGATCTTCCTGCTTTGTTAGATATGACGAAAACAGTTATTTTATTGGAAGATGGGGAGTTTGGTTATATAAGCCCAACAAATTTTGAAATATATAAGTTAATTCCTGGAGGAGGTTATAGGAAATTAAGCCTAGAAGAAATCACATTAAAAGTCAAAACAGTTGAGTTAAGCCCAGAGGCAGCAAGCAAGGGTGGTTACCAGCATTTTATGATAAAGGAAATTTATGAGCAACCGAGCGCCATAAGGGAGACGTTTGATGGAAATATTGAAGACCCAGCCTTGAGAAAGGCAGCCGAAATCATTTCCTCTTCAAACAGGGTTTTCTTAACTGCTGCAGGAACAAGCTATCATGCTTCTCTTGTTTTTTCAAAGATAATTGCCAAGAGGGCTAAGCTTTTCTCATATCCAATTATATCATCTGAAATGAGCTATGTTTCACCAGCAATTCAAAGAGATGATCTGTTAATAGCAATTTCCCAGAGCGGAGAAACATATGATACATTACAGGCCATAAGGGATGCAAAAAAGAGCGGAGCAAAGATTATCTCTATTACAAATGCGTTGGGAAGCGCAATAGTAAGGGAATCAGATTTTTCTTTATATACAAGGGCAGGTCCAGAGATAGGTGTTGCAGCAACGAAGACATTTTTGTCTCAAATAATGCTTTTGGAGATGCTATCAGCATTTATTTCATATGAAAGGAAAACATTTGATAATGATGAAAAAAACAATGTATTAAACTATTTAAAATATGCCCCAAATCTATTGCAATCATCATTGGAGGCAAGTGATACATTGATACCCGCATTAATTAATTTACACAAAAAGGACTCATCGTATATCTTAGGTAGAGGTCTTGGATCTGCTATAGCTATGGAAGGTGCCTTAAAGATTAAAGAAATAACATACTTGCATGCAGAATCTTATCCAGCAGGGGAGAGCAAGCACGGGCCAATAGCCCTTGTAGAAAGGGACTTCCCAGTTTACATAGTTTCTACAAGCGATGCACCTGAAATAGCTGGTAACGCTATAGAAATGGCTGCAAGAAATGCAAAGGTAATTGTCGTTAAACCTGCTGATTTAAATCTTGAATTAAAGGAAGATAAGAAGAACATTTATTTTGCAGACATGCCTCCCTCAAATAGCGTTTTAGAGCTTGAACCATTTATTTTAACACCCCTATTCCAAATAATTGCTTATAGGCTATCCGTGGAAAGGGGGCATAACCCGGATAAGCCAAGGAACCTAGCGAAGACTGTAACTGTTGAATAGGTGAGGAAAAGATGCTTGGAGTTGTTTTGGCTGGAGGATATGGTAAAAGGCTTTTGCCCTTAACTAAAGAAAAACCGAAGTCGTTTTTAGATGTTGGCGGGAGGCAGCTATTTGATTACAGCGTTGAAATTTTGAGGAATGCTGGTATAAGGAAAATTGTTGTAATAGTACCACCAGACTATGAAAATCTTGCCATACCAAGGGATGAAGATGTCTATATTGTTAGTCAGAAAGGAGAAGATATAAGAGGAGGGATATATACAGCTGTACAAGAGGCAAATAAAAGGAAAGAAGAGCAGATATTGCTTGCATATTCAGGTTTTTTGGCAAGCCCAAATATAGGTAAGGCAGTTTTAGATTTTTATGCATCATCGGGTTACCCAATTGTTATAGCTGTTGCCCCTGTTTCAACTGGATTGGAAACATATGGCTTTGTTTCCCTAGATTACAAGGGGCAGATAACTAATTACAATCAGCCAGATGAAAAGAACAGGAGTTGGCTGAAGAACAGGGGTTATGTATTTGCTGGCTTGATGGTATCAGATGTTAAACAATTGGAAAGAATTTCCAAGGATCAGTTTGAGTCTTCAATGGCAATTGTATCAAAGGAGGGGCTTGTTGGGGGTATAGTGTGGACAAATAAATGGATTGAAATTGGCTATCCATGGGATTTCTTAGATGCACTAAAAGTAATTCTAAGCGATTCCGGAATTAAAATAAGCAGGAGTGCAAACGTGAGCAGATCTGCAATAATTTCTAATGGTGTTATAATAGATGATAATGCAGTAATTGAGGAAGGTGCAATTATTATAGGCCCAGCATATATTGGTAAGAGAAGCCAAGTTCTTGCTGGTAGTATAATAAAACAGTATACTAGCATTGAAGAAAATGTTTTAATAGGTGAAAACAGTGTTGTGCTTTCCTCATTAATAATGAGGGATTCATACATATCTCCTCTATCAGAAATAAGGTATTCTGTTTTAGGGGAAGGGGTTAGGGTTGAGCAATCATCTCATTTAATTGAAGGTGTTCCTGAGATGCTTCCTGATAGGCTAAAAGGTGTTACAGAGTTTTTGGGTGAAGTCAGGCTTGGGGCAATAGTTTCTCCGAGAGAAAAAATAAAACCATTTAGCGTTATAGGTAGCGGCAAGATTATTGAATAACATGAAAAATAAATTTATAATTTACATCGTTTGGTAAATCTTTAACGCTGCATCTCCTATTTAAACATGCTATCTTTGCCCTTATTTTGTAATCATAATAGCTTGTTTCCGCATTTTCTCCATATAAGTGGAATTCCAAGTTATTAAAATATTTTTTATCATCAATATAATAAATTTCTTCCCCTAATGTTGGTATAACAGAGTTTAGCTTGACAAAAATAGGAAAGCTGTCCAATCCATAGCTTAATCTGTACCATTTTTCACCTTCAAATAACTTATCAGAAAAGAATTCAAAATAGTTTCCTTTGGGTAAATAAAGTTCTCTTTCACCCCCTTCTTCAGTTATGGGTGCAACTATTATGCTTTTTCCAAGATAAAATTCATCATCTATATTATAAGTGTTTTTATCATCAGGGTTATCAAAAAACAGAGGCCTTACAAGAGGGATTTTATCTTCAACAGATCTTAAAGATTCGCTGTAAATATAGGGCAGCATCTTATACCTTAGCTTTATAATCTTTTTTGTAACCTCTTCATTAAACTTCCATGGTTCTCTATCACTGTCTCCATGAGTCCTTACATGGCTTATCATAATTCCTGCCTGAAGCCATCTTATGTAAAGCTCTTCACTTGGTTTACCTGAAAAACCTCCTACATCGAAGGAAGCAAACATGGCACCTGATGAGTGAAAAGATAAAAGACCTCTTATTGATTGTCTTAAACCTTCCCAGCTAGACGGTGTATCCCCACCCCAATTCAATGGGTACTGCCAAACACCAGTATATCCAGACCTTCCCCAGACTATACCATAACCCTTTAGTTCCTTTGTTGCCTCGTAAACCGCTCTCATATAAAATAATGGAAATAAGTTATGGAGTTCCTCCCCTCTTAACCCATTTGAAACAGCATCATAAGGTATTGCCTCACCATAGTCTGCCTTTATTACTTCTGCATATCTTAAAATCCTTTCCTTTAAAATTTTTTTATAGCTTTCAAATGCTTTATTTTCAAAAAGGTTTGGTATCCCGGCGCTTTCTCTTTTTTGACAATCTGCCATAGGAATTGCATGCCCACCATTTTCTGATTTAATTAGATTGTCCTTCATCATATTCCATAAATTTGTGTTTGGTTCGATGTATGGGTTTATCCACAAAGAAAGCTTAAAATTCATTTTGTGCAGATTATCAATCATTCCTTGGGGATCTGGAAAATTATTTCTGTCCCATTCAAAATCAACTGTATCGCATTTGTACTTATCCCAATTTCCTTGCCATGTAGGGTCAATATGAATAACATCTGCTGGATAACCCTTTTTCCTAAGTTCCTCTGCAATTTTTAAGACCTCTTCTTGGTTTTTATATGCACATTTGCTTTGCCAATAACCAAAGCTCCACTTTGGTAATTCATTTTTCGGCTCTCCTGCTATCTTATAAAGATTTTTAAATATTTCATTTATATTACCCAAAAATAGATATGCATCAAAATGACCCCTCATTAAAATCAAAAGTCTGTCATACGATGTTTTACCTATGTCAAAATATACTGGTGAAGAAGTGTTAATTAAGATACCCCAACCCCTTGGGGACCAAATAAATGGGATTGGTATGTATGTTGCGTAGTTTGGTGTAGAAGGCATATCCGAGGCCCATGTTATAAAATCATAACCTCTTTTGTTTATGTGCCCGAAGTGCTCTCCAAGACCAAATATTGGTTCTTCAGGGGATAAGGAAAGAGAAAATGAATAGCATATCTTATCACCTCTACACGTTAAGATACCTGTTGTAATTGTTGTTCTATCAACCCATTTTAATGTTGGATAAAATAGTGGATCGAACCAAGGCCTATCACCTTCTTTTTCACCAGTCCCCCATTCCTCAACAATTTTATTTTTTTCTCTAAATATTTTTAATTTTGGCAAAAGTTTCACATAAAATTTTGATGTATTGAAGCTCTTTTCAACGTTTCCCTTAATTACATTTCCAAATCTTATTATACCTTCATCGATTAGCGAATAACAAATTTTACCGTAATCAGAATAAACACACCCATCATTAAAAAACCTGTTTATAAATGGAGAAAATGATAGTGCTTTAAATTCATTTTCATCAAACTTTATTGTTGCCACTTTTCCACCAATTGTTTTATTATAAATCAATAATTTAATATTATCTCTTTGGTTTTTCAACTGATGAAGAAATTGCTAATACTCCTTCGTCTTCTCCTGAAATGCTGCAATTACGTCAACGCCATAAGCTCTGAACAGCTCTACTAGATATTCAAAGCTGAAGAGAGTTAGCCTATCCTTATATGATAGTACAACAGCATCGATTTGCCTCCTCTTTGCAAGCTCTATGAGTTTCTTTAAACCTTTCCTATCTTCCTTCAGCCCAGAACCAACGTCACTAACTTCAACAGTTTTAATGTCATTAAAAGTTCTCTTAGACTCACTCCATTAAAGCTTTTAATTGCTTCTCCAGATCATCATTTTGTGTATTTGATGAAACCCTTGCATAAATTGCTACTTGCTTAACCCTCTCACTTCCACTTAATAATTTCTCAACCTCACTATAAGGAATCCTTCACCTACCGTTAATCTCAACAGCTTTGATTTTCCCCTCCCTTATCCACTTAATAACACCACTCCTACTCATGCTGAATATTTCGGCAACTTCACTGGGAGTTAAGTATCTCTTCACGTACCTCTCCACAGTAATTAGAAGCAACTAGAAGTATTTAAAAGTTACGTGCAAGTGCTACACTCTCCCTCAGGTCAACTTAATAAGGAATTAGAGTAACTTTACTCCCACCTGAAGGGAGAAATAAGAGTATCATAAAGGGGGTAACCATTAAGACCTCAGGAACCAACGCCCTTCATGGCTGTTGGCTTATATAAAGAGGTCAGTGGAAAAATTAAATGAATTATATAAAATTTATCTCTAAGTAACAATCTCTAAGAATAGGATTTAAACATCTTAAATTAAATGCAATAAACTAATTAAAATGCCATATGAAAGATAATACTATATAAGTATACTGTTTAATCCTTCTTTTAGTGCTATTTCATGAAGTTTTTTATCTGAAACAAGAAATGAATTTGCGCCTATATAGTTTGCTGACACAATTTGCAATGCGTCTGCTTGATATAATTGATATTTTTCAATTATTTTCCATGTTTGTTTTATTATAAAGCTTTTTAAATCTACTATAATAAGCACGTTCAACTTTAAGAGCCTTGTGGTCTCACCTAGAAACCTTCTTTTAATCAAGCCATAATCTTCTTCATTTAACCTTCCAAGTCTTTTGGCCTTATCTAGAACTCCAAGTATTTCACCAATATTCCATAAACTGAAAGCTATTTTTAGTTCAACGTTATAAGCACTCTTGTATATATTTTTCATGTAATCAGATCCAGACTCAGCAACGTATCTTTTAACAATGGCGCTTGTGTCAAGATAAACTGTTTGCTCGCTCATCTCTCATCTCTCTGACTAAGTTGCTAACAAATCCTTCCTTAGGCTTTATTGGTTCAAAGTCTAATTCATCATTAAATGAACCAGCAATTTCTCTTAATGCGGCTTCGATATTTTCGCCTAATTCTTCTTTAATCATGTCTTCCAATAAGAGGCTAATCTCTATATCTTTCTTTGATGCAATTTCTTTTATTTTTTTCCAAAGATCTTCATTAATAAAAATGCTGGTCTTCTTTCTAGCCATACAGACACCAGTAAGTATATACCGAATTAAGTATATATTCTTATATCAAAATGATGAACTATTAAAATGATAAAAAACGACAAGCCTTGCCCTTCCAGGGGCGGGGTAAAAATTCTAAATTCTAAAACGTTTTAAAGTATAGTAGAATGTGTCCCCGTAGAGAGATGCCCATGAGAGCTCTACATATTCTCGAGTCTCAAAGAATCGTGGGCAGAGGGCTATACACAGTGAGGGATAGGGGTAATGGGCTGAAGATCTAGCGGTGGTCTACCGCTAAACGAGTGGAGCGGAGTTGGTGTTAAACGCACCCACTAGCTATGAGACGGTGAAAATGAAGGCGGTAAACCACAAACCTATGATCTCCTTGAGGGAACCCTCGCCCTTCAGGGCGGAGAAGAAGTCAGATACTTGCCGTAAAGACGAGTAGATGATTAGAGCTAAATTCCTATACTTCATAATGAATTAAGATAAACTAATAGAATAAATAACAAACATTGCTTTTCCAAGCAGAACCCAAAATCTTTTTAAAATCTATTAAATAATTTTATTAAATAAAAAAAGATTTATGGATTATGTACAAAGTTATTTTTTGCTTATTATTTCTATTGTTACTTTAAACACTCCATTTTCTTCTTCTATGCTTACCAGTTTATTTTTTGTTCTATCACACCATGCTTTAGAATCTGCCTTAACTCCTGGATCAGTTGCATATAATATTATTTTATC